>NZ_PJPV01000089.1 GCF_002864045.1 Endozoicomonas acroporae | reverse complement strand
ACTGGGAGGTCTGTTGCACTTATTGCTTGACTCCAGCACTACTTATTTGTCGGGTCAGGCAGGGCAACGTGAAGACAGTAACCATGATTATGCAGCGCTCTCTTCACGTACCTGCTGACAAGCCTGAAAAGTTCAGAAGCGATGAAAGTAATGTAATACTTTCATTTGTTCTGGTTAGTCGTATACGATATTCGATAAATTATCAATCCCCAATTCCATGATTTGATCAATTAATTCCTGTGATAAACAACCTGATGCAATTAATCCTGTAATAATTTTGTTTATTGGTATTCCTTTGGCACGACAAGCGTCAAAACAATGTTCCAGCAGATTGTCATCATCCAGAACGACTTCAGGGAAGTTCAACGGTAAGCTGAGGATATCAGCATTTGATCGGAAGGCATTCTTAATGTCTTGTTGAGGACAGCTGTTTGCAAATAATAGTTGTTCGATTTGTAAAATAATCAGTTCACTATTGTTATCTTCCCTGGCAGCATAATAATCTTGATTAACGCTATCATCTCTCTCGTACAGAGCGAATTGCCAGGTTTTCCACTCTTCTTCAATAAATGTTGTTGGGTTGTTGCTGGAAGTTTCAGAAGATTTGCCAAGTTCAGGGTTGGTTTCGTACAACCCTACCTCACACAGATAGTCAGTGTTTAATACAGAGATAAACCGACTCATAAGTTTTGTGCTGTTGTCAGGCAGGTCTCCGTGGTCCAGAGATAATCTGGAGAACTCTGTCGCAAGCTGTGAGGCTGCCCGATTCAGGAGTGCGTTAATGGAATCCTGGTGACGTGTTGGCCTGGTGGCGGATGCACTGCGTGAAGCTGCTTCCCCAGTATCAGGGATACCTTCGTTGTATATTCTATTGATAAGATTTTCCTGCACAAGTCCTCTTTTGATCGCAGTCTCAATAAAGGACTTTGCTTCTATACGACGGGTTTCAAGTATTGCTCTAAATTGATTGGGGGTGTCATCTTTTAATACTATTGCAATGAGATGATCATTGAAATATTGTGGATCAATGTCTCGTAAAAAATCTTTCAAAAGATCAGTTCTATGATCAAGAGGTATATCTTTAACGATATCTTCAATAGCATCATATTGTTGGCTATCTTGTTGGCTATCAACTAAATTTTTTTGCCATTTATTCCAGTCCCAGCATTCTGGATCAGTAGGATTAGCCAGGTGATAAAGTCCGGGAGTTAACGAGAAGCGTGTTGACGATAAATCGTTCAACCGAATAATGGTTCTGGCAAATAATGATTTTCTGATATCACTGATATTAACGGCATTAGTTTGCAGTTGTTCATCGATTTCATTAGATTTTTCAATAAAATTTTTGGCCAGTTTATTGATGACACCACCAATTTCCTTCGGTGAATTGCCCATTGATTCTTGATAAGTTGATGGCCTACCAATAGCAGAAAAAGTTGTGTCCACAATAATACACCTCAAAAAATGTTTGACAGAACCTGCCTGTAGAGAATATAAGCAGCCGTTAAAGTAATGGTTTGATAAATAACCCTGTGGAATTAGAGTCTCAAATTGAGGAAAAGTTCATAACCCTATCAACAGCCCATGACTACCGGGCTGGAATCATCTTCGGCAGTTCAGGCCTTTCCTGATGAAAGATCTGGAAAGTCCCACCATCACTGGCTGCTCATGCGGTGAGTTTTTCATGACAGTTAAAAACAACGACGCAAATATCAACGGCATCTGGTCTGCAGTGCTGATCGAAGAACTGTGGCGACTGGGTATCCGGCATTGCTGTATTGCCCCGGGGTCCCGCTCAGCACCATTGACCTTTGCCGTAGCAGATCATCATGGTATGACCCGCCATATTCATTTCGATGAACGAGGGCTTGGTTTCTTTGCCCTGGGTCTGGCCAAGGCCACGGGAGAACCGGTGGCTTTGATCACTACTTCAGGCACTGCGGTTGCTAATCTCTACCCGGCGATTATCGAAGCTCACCAGTCGGGTATACCGCTGGTGGTTCTGACCGCTGATCGCCCTCCCGAGTTGATTGACTGCGGTGCAAATCAGGCCATTGATCAGTTGAATATCTTTGGTAACTACACCGGCGCGACGCTGGACTTGCCAACGCCAGACAGGTCCATCTCCCTCCGTTGGCTGCTGGGCAGTATTGATCAGGCGTATGCCCGGTCATCAGCGCTGGGGCTGCCTCTGCATATCAACTGCAGGTTTCGGGAGCCGCTCTATCCCCATCAGGTGGAAGCAACGGTTCCTATTGAAAATGACGTCTATCTTGCCAGTATCCAACCATGGATGGCCTCATTAACGCCTTATACCGAGTACTTTGTACCAGAGTTAACCCGGCTGCCCGATAGTGGTCGCTGGCAGCATTTTGCCGATGGTAAAGGCCTGATTGTGGTGGGACGGGTGATGCCTGAGACTGACGTTAATATCATTGTGCAGTTATCAGAACGCCTGGGCTGGCCATTAATTGCCGATGTTCAATCACAGCTGCACGGTCACCGGAAAACCCTCAGGCATGCTGACCTGTTACTGGCCAGTTCTGCCAGCGAAAGTCTATTCAATAAGGTCGACCGTGTGCTACAGATTGGCGGTTACCTGACGTCGAAACGATTGGATCAGTTTATTGCCCGGTACCATTGGCAGGAATTCTGGATGCTTGACCCCGCTCCCAGAAGAGTCGATACCGGACAGCGGCAGAGTGTGCGCCTGGTGGGTGACATTGATTCAGTTTGTCGTCAACTGTTGCTCAACAGCGAAGCGATACAGGCTGACAGGGAATGGAGCAAACCATTTGCAGCTCAGGCAGAAAAGCTTGGTGAATTGCTGAAAAGTCAACGACCAGAGGAGCTTAATGAGCAATGGCTCGGTGCTTCTCTGGGGGAACTGTTACCATCCGGAAGCCACTTATTTCTGGGTAACAGCCTGCCCATTCGCATGGTGGATATCTTCTCAGCACACCATTTGCCCGGGGTTTATGCCAGCCGTGGCGTCAGTGGCATTGATGGGCTGATTGCTACTGCGGCGGGATGTGCTGCCGGACATCAGGGGCCAATGGTGTTATTGATTGGGGACATCTCTTTCCTCCATGACCTTAACTCCCTGCAATTGGCAGCACGGTGCAAAACGCCGCTGGTTATTGTGCTGATCAATAACGACGGTGGTGGTATTTTCTATGTGACCACCAAAGGGTGTAGCAATGAGGTTGCCCATGTGACTAATGACTATTTTGTCACACCCCACGGTCTTACAGCAGAGCATGCGGCTGAGATGTTCAGAATTGATTACTCGGCACCGCAATCCATTGATGACTTTACAGCGCAGTTTCATAGAGCCTGCAGTCAGGCTGGGTGCGCCATTATTGAAGTCTTTACTGAATCTGGCCTTGGGGCAAAAAGTATTGAACAGGCCGTCGCTATGGCGAAAACACTGTGAGCCTGTCTTACTACTGCGCTGGTGATGTTCATGCGCCAGTTCTGGTGTTACTGCATGGGTTTCTGGGCAGTGCAAACGACTGGGGCTCCTTGCTGGCAGCGCTGCAAGACGACCATTGCCTTATTACTGTTGACCTGCCGGGCCACGGCTCAAGTCAGTGGCTGGAGGAAGATAAGCTGGGCGCTGACTACTTCTGCTATCGCCTGGAACAGACGGTTCAAACCATTGAACAGGTGGAAGGCATCAGCCTGAAACGGTTCAACCTGCTGGGCTATTCACTGGGAGGACGTCTGGCTATGGCGTATACCACTGCTTTCCCGCAGCGAGTGGCGCAGCTGTTACTGGAAGGAGCGCATCCCGGGCTGGTCAGTGAGCAGGAAAGAAGTGAACGTTATCGGTCAGATCTGCAATGGGCCAGACGCTTTACTGAAGAATCAGTGGCTGATGTGCTTTTGGACTGGTATAAGCAGCCGGTTTTTTCTGACCTGGATGATAGCCAGATTCGCTCTTTGATTGCTGAGCGATCAAAAGGCAGTGGTTCGATTCTGGCTAATGCCTTGATGGCATTCAGTCTATCGAAGCAGCCCGACTATCGCCGGGCACTTTCCCGGCTCAAGGCTGATTGTCAGCGCAGCGTCGGTTCACCACTGTCCACATGTGTTCATTATTTTTATGGTGAAAATGATCACAAGTTCGGGCAGCTTGGACAGCATTTGCTGACAGAGCATGTGATACACAGTGTCCACCCGGTGACCGGGTGTGGACACAATGTTCATCGGGAGCAACCAGAGGCTATGGCCCGGTTGCTCAGAGAGCTCTTCTGAAGAGCTATAAGGAGTTGGATATGAGCAAGCAGCTGGATTCAGGTGTGATCTGGGAAAACCTCAGCGGTGATTATGAGGACATTCTCTATCACCGGGCAGAGGGTATGGCCAAAATTACCATTAACCGCCCGGAAAAGCGCAACGCCTTTCGCCCACAAACCATTGTAGAAATCCAGAAAGCCCTGGAGTCGGCACGTTTTGATGAGTCGGTGGGTGTGGTGATTCTGACCGGTGCCGGTGATCTGGCTTTCTGTTCCGGTGGTGACCAGAGCGTTCGCGGCGATTCGGGCTACAAGGATGATAAAGGAACTCATCATCTGAATGTTCTCGATCTGCAACGTCAGATCAGAACCTGTCCAAAGCCGGTGATTGCCATGGTGGCCGGTTATGCCATCGGTGGTGGTCATGTCCTGCACCTGGTTTGTGATCTGACGATTGCGGCGGATAATGCCCGCTTTGGTCAGACCGGCCCGAAAGTGGGGTCATTTGATGGTGGTTTTGGTGCCAGCTATCTGGCACGTATCGTTGGTCAGAAAAAAGCCCGGGAAATCTGGTTCCTCTGTCGCCAGTACGATGCCAGACAGGCTGAAGATATGGGGCTGGTCAATACCGTTGTGCCTCTGGCAGAGCTGGAGCGGACAACCGTAGAATGGTGTCGTGAGATTTTGCAACACTCTCCTCTGGCGCTTCGCTGCCTGAAATCCGCCATGAATGCCGACTGCGATGGTCAAACCGGTCTTCAGGAGCTGGCGGGTAATGCGACACTGCTGTTCTATATGAGCGCAGAGGCACAGGAAGGACGGGATGCTTTCCTGGAAAAACGTCAGCCGGATTTCAGTCGCTTTGGTCGTAATTCCTGAAGCATGAAAGACTGTAAGGCCGATATCCTGAGGTATCGGCTGCCTTTAAAGCAGCCGTTATGGCTGAAGCATACCCGCCTGAATAAGCGCGAAGGGCTGATTTTGCGTTTGCGTATCGGTGACCGGTGGGGTTATGGCGACATAGCGCCACTGCCCGGGTTTAGCCGTGAGAGCCTTGCAGACGCGGAAGAACAACTTCAGGCTTTTTGTCGGGCCGTTAATGATGGCAGGCCGTTATCTCTCAACAGTGCTCTCACTGATGTTCTGCGGTTGCAGCCAGTCCCGTCAGTGCTGTTTGGTATTGAATCGGCTCTGTGGTGGTTGCAACAGGACCATTGGTTTGACCCGCCAGAAACCGGACCACTGTTGCTGGGTAGCACCGAGGATATCCTCCGCCGACTGGCACTGTGGCAGGGAAACTGGCCGACCGAGTTCAAGTTGAAAATAGGCCGAGACTCAATAGAAGACGACTGTGTCAGAATTAACCAGGTTTTGCAGGCTTTGCCAACGTCCGTCAGCATCAAGCTGGATGCCAATCAGCATTGGACATTGGATCAAGCCATCAGGGTCGCTGCCTCTATTGATGTCGAGCGAGTTGCTTATATTGAAGAGCCGACCGCGGATGTGGCCGAATTTTCACAACTCTACCAGCAGACCGGGCTTCGTTTCGCCTTGGATGAAACGGTCCAGCACCCAAAATACCATCTACACCCCATGCAGGGGCTGGCGGCCATTGTGATCAAGCCGACGCTGGTGGGTGGTTTGGCCCATTGCCGACAGCTGGTGACAACCGGCAGAAGCGTTGGTGTCAGGACTGTTTTCAGCTCTTCTTATGAGTCGTCTATTGGATTGCACATACTGGAGCAGCTCAGCGCTCAGTGGACACCGGAAGAACGACCGGGTCTGGACACCTTATCGGCTTTTACCGACAGCCTGACCTCAGCAAGGATTACTGCCGGTCAGCCGGTTGCCATTAACCCCGCTTTTTTTTCAGTAATACAGAGCTGAACAGAAGCATAGCAGAACACCGTTGATGAAAACGATCTTCCCCGAATTGCAATACTGCCCCTTGCGTTATCGAGCCATTCATCAGTCTTTCTGTACAGCGATTCAGCTGGAGGAGGGCGGAGTCACGTTTCGGCAGCTGGATACGTGGGTGAACGAGTGTTGTCGCATATACCGGAATAAGGGCATGAGAGCGGGCAGCCGTCTTCTGTTTGTCACCCATAAACCATTGGACACTGTGGTGGTTGCTCTGGCCTGTCTTCGTTCTCAATGGGTTTTCTGTCCGGTAAACCCGGCGTTTCCGGAAGCGCAAATGTCGGGATATCGTGATCGTATTGGCGCTGCGCTGGTGGCAGACAGTGCGGGTATCGATTTTCATCGATGGATTGCTCACATGCGGCCACGATCGGAGAGCCGCCTTCAGCCCATTAAGATCCATGCTGAAGCCGTTTTCGACCTGATCGCCACCTCTGGAACGACGGGCATCCCAAAGGCGGTAGCGCACAGTTATAAAAATCATTATTTTAGCGCCCTGGGCTCAATGCATACCTTGCCATTAACCTATGGTGATACCTGGCTGTTATCCTTGCCGCTGTTTCATGTGGGCGGATTGGCCATTGTTATGCGCTGCCTGCTGGCTGGTATCACAATGGTGCTGTTTGAACGTCGGTTGTCGCTGGATGATATGCTGACCAGGCAGCGGTTGACCCATCTTTCCCTGGTGAATACCCAATTGTTCAGGCTGCTGCAGTCCGGGCTATCACTCTACGATTTGGGCGTGCGTTATATTCTGCTGGGTGGCGGCGTTGCTTCCCCGAGGCTGGTGGAGGCGGTAAAAGCACAGGGGGTCACTGTTCTGACCAGCTATGGTCTGACCGAGATGGCCTCCCAGGTGTGTACCGGAGAGCCTCTGTTTACCGGTAGTGGTGTTACTTCCGGAGCGGTATTGCCATGGCGTGAGGTTCGTTTAACAGAGGAAGGCGAGATTCAGGTGCGTGGCGACACTCTGGCCAAAGGGTATTTTCAACAGGGCGAGGTGACGCCATTTGCGGGTACCCGTGGCTGGTTTAATACCGGTGACAAAGGGCGTTGGCATGGTGACCAGTTACAGGTCTTTGGTCGTATGGATAATATGTTGATCTCAGGGGGTGAGAATATTCATCCTGAAGAGATTGAGCAGGCTTTGCTGACCTTCCCGGAGATTGTCCAGGCGGTGGTCGTTGCCATTATGGATCCTGAATATGGCCAGCGCCCTGTGGCTTATGTTCAGACGGTGGACGGTACCCTGAATGAATCATTTACAAAAGAGAGGCTGGCAGGCAAGATAGCTAAATTCAAAGTGCCGGTACATATTCGTTTATTTCCTGAGCAGGTAGCGGAATCAGGTATCAAGATTAATCGCCGCTTTTTTCAGGCACTTTTGGAATAATACGACGATATAGGCAGATTTCTGCTAACCATGTACTAGACTAGGTTCAACAAACTTAGCCAAACCAAATTGCAGGGTGCAATTGGTTTGAATTTAGCAGTCAGACGTTGAAGTTAGAATAATATGAAAAATAACCCCATTAGCTACAACGCTTCCAGCACCCCGGCCTCTTTTGATGAGGCGCTGTCCCATAATTCCCCGGTCAGGGCTTTTCTTGCCGTAAAACTTCCTCTTGAACTGGCTGCAACGCTGCATAAGAAAGCCATTCATCGAGCCGGTGAAGGACATGATCACGACTTGCGCTGGGTAGCCCCCCAGCAGCAGCACATTACCCTTAAATTCCTGGGCAATAGCTCCCCCCAACAGTTACAGCAGTTAATCAGCAATCTTGAAAATGATCTGGCGGACTACCATACCTTTGACAGTATGACCGGTTGTTTTCGTTTCTTTCCAAATGGCCGAAACCCTCGGGTGCTGGCCCTGGAGATGCATTCAGGACAGGAGTTAAAACGGCTTGCTGATATCTGTGAGCAGGCAGCAGTGCAGTCAGGCTTCAGTGCTGAAACCCGGAATTTTCGCCCCCATGTAACCCTTGGGCGGTTTAAACGACCAAGGTATGTCACCCATAGTCAGTATTTTAACCTTCCCAGTTTCCGGATGACGGTGGGTGAGGTGGTATTACTGGAAAGTGAGAGCACTGCAATGGGAACGCGATATAAATCTCTCCATGCTTTCCCGTTGTTGCCTCTTGCTATTAGCGCATGAAAACACTGATGAGTAGATGGTTGCCTGGTACATGGCTTCAATGAGCTTGACGTATACAATCTCCGTTCACCCTGAGCGCCCTTCGGCTCCGCTCAGGATGCACGGACGAAGGGTGCCTGGCACGATCTCAGAGTCCTGAGTTTCCGCCCTTCGACAGGCTCAGGACGAACGGAGTGCGGAGGCATGACAACCCGTCAAACTCATTGAAACCATGTGCTAGGTGTTGATACTTATTTTTCTGGCCATTTCTTGATAAGCATCAAGTCGGTTTTTTGTTCAGCGTGCTATGCTGCGCAAAAACTACTGGATAATTCTCTATGGAATTGGTGTGTCCTGCCGGTAACCTTCCTTCCCTGAAAGCCGCTGTCGATAATGGTGCTGATGCCGTATACATCGGCTTTCGTGATGAAACCAATGCCCGCCATTTTGCCGGTCTGAACTTTTCTGATCAGCGGGCCATGAAGGCACTGGACTACGTTCATAAAAATCCCCGTGGAAAAAAGGTGCGGCTTTTTGTTGCGGTAAACACCTATGCCCAGGCGACCAACTGGCACCGCTGGAAAAAAGCCGTGGATATGTGTGCCGACTTCGGTGTCGATGCCCTGATTGCTGCCGATATCAGCGTGCTGGACTATGCCAGCAAGCGATACCCCGATCTTAATCTTCATCTTTCCGTTCAGGCTTCTGCCACTAACCAGGCCAGCCTGTCTTTTTATCATGATCATTTTGGTATCAAGCGCGCAGTACTGCCCAGGGTGCTGTCGTTAAAACAGGTTGAGCGACTGGCTCAGAAAAGCCCGGTGGAACTGGAAGTATTTGCCTTTGGCAGTCTTTGTATTATGGCTGAAGGGCGCTGCATTCTCTCTTCTTATGTGACAGGGGAATCACCCAATACTGCCGGTGCCTGTTCTCCCGCATCCGCTGTGCGCTGGCAGACAACGGCCAATGGGATGGAAACCCGACTGGGAGGTTTGTTGATCGACCGTTTTGATCACCATGAGCAGGCCGGTTATCCAACCCTCTGCAAGGGGCGCTTTACGGTGAATGATCAGGTCAGTCATGCCATTGAGGAGCCTACCAGCCTGAATACCCTGGATCTGATTCCTCAGCTTTATCAGTCTGGTATCAGTGCGGTGAAAATTGAGGGCCGCCAGCGAAGCCCGGCCTATGTTGCCGAAGTGGTGAGAATCTGGCGGGAAGCGCTGGACCATTACCGGGCGAATCCGGACCGTTTTACCACCAATGAACGCTGGATGGCTGGGCTTTCCCGTTTGTCTGAAGGTAGCCAGACTACACTGGGTGCCTATAACCGTCCCTGGCAGTGATGTTGGCTGCTTGGCTGTTTCTTTTGATTTAAACCACAAAGACACGAAGCCACAAAGGTTTACCTGCTTTGCTTTCTTTGTGGCTGATAGATCGCGTTTCCGGGTAATGCCCGGCGCAGACAGGGAATAAACTATGCAAATTACCCTTGGCCCACTACTGTTCTTCTGGCCTAAACAAGACGTTATGGCGTTTTATGAGAAAGTAGCCGAGTCCGCCTTTGAACGAGTCTACCTGGGAGAAGTCGTCTGCTCGAAAAGACGTGAGTTGAAGCTGGATGACTGGTTAGCCATTGCCAGGTTATTGCAGTCTAAAGGCAAAGAAGTTGTTCTATCGACACTGACGCTGATTGAAGCTGAGTCTGAACTGGCTCAGGTGGGCAAGGTCTGTGAGAACGGAGACTTTACTGTAGAAGCCAATGATATGGCCGCTGTCCACTATCTATCAAAAGCGGGCATCCCTTTTATTACCGGTCCTTCGGTGAACCTGTACAGTGCTGAAGCATTGCAGGTTCTGCATGGTACCGGTTTAAAACGCTGGGTTTTGCCGGTTGAACTCTCTTTTGAGCACCTTAAGTTGATTATGGGGCGTTTGCCAGAGCTGGGCATTGATGATCTGGAAGCCGAGGTATTCAGCTATGGCTATCTACCACTGGCCTACTCGGCCCGCTGTTTTACCGCCCGAACCCATGAGCTGAGCAAAGACAGCTGCGAGTTCAGCTGTATTAAGTCATCAGCAGGTATTCCCCTGGCGACCCAGGAAGGTGATGCGCTGTTTACCATCAACGGTATTCAGACACTGTCTGGTAGTTGTCATAATATTCTGGATCAGTGGCAGGTGATGGCCAGTGCCGGAGTGAAGGCCATGCGTCTTTCCGGGCATTCAGGGGATATTTTAAAAGTGGCCGATGAATTGGCACAGGCAATGGCGTTGAGTAGTAAGGTTATTACTTCTGACATTCAACATTGTAATGGCTATTGGTCAGGGAAGCCTGGCATAACCCATTGAGTAACAGGGAATAACCACAGGTAAGGGTGTTGCAAAAGCCCTGAAAAGAAGGGAATCACAAAGACACAAAGTTTTTTTTGACTTGCCTGAACTACGCCTGGCAAACAAAAAAGGCTTCCTTTGTGTCTTCGTGTCTTTGTGGTTCAAGGCTTTTAGGGCCAGTTTGCTGCCACCGCAAGACATGGATGCAAGAGTTAGAGCAACACAGAAGCAGTTGCTGCGCAGGGCAGTCTATTCTCAGACAGCCTCCTGGAGACATGCCCAGATCACTACTGTGGAGAAAGACCGCAATGACAAGTTGATAGATATTCTTGCGAAGCTGAGTCAGGGTTACCCTCTGGTTATTGTGTTCTGGTTCCTGCTGCGTAGCCATAAAATACAATCCCGCTTGAATCTTTTCTGCCCAAAGGATGGATAACTATTGTCCAAAAAAAGCCTCCCGAAAAGGGAGGCAACTCTGTACACACTCTATAAGCACTTTGCACACATAACCGTTAGCCTGAAATATTACTCCTCCTGCTAAAAGTCATACCGCAACCGGGCGATAAATCCGTCGGACTTGAAGTTATCCATCCAGTCATGGCTGTAGTTAAAAGACAGCGTCATATTATCGTGCAGATCCATATCCACAGAGGCAGCAAACTGGTAGCGGGTGGTGTCACGTTTGGCACCGTGCACCACAAAGCTTTCGCCACCGGCGGCATAGTGAGCGGTCATGGTGACCGGGTCGTCTTTAAAGTCGTGCAATACCATCAGTTTGAAGGCCGGGCGGAAGGCCAGGTCATCCATCTGTATATCGCCCATCAGTCGCACACCGGCACCCAGTTCCATAATGGTGTAATTGTCGTTTTTCACCTGATCAAAGGCGAGGTGGCTCAACGGGGCAGACTCGCGGTAGTCGTCGGTGGTGATGCGGTAGTAATTAAAGGCCACCAGGGGTTGCCAGCTCCACTCTTCACTGGTGGGCAGGGTCATGCCGCCACTCAGGCCGATACCCCAGCTCTTGCTGTCGTAGCTGGATTGTACCCGGTTGCCGCTGACGTTACGGTGGCCTTTGTTATCCCCGGAGGCATAGCTGATCATGCCGTCCATAAACATATCATCCTGGTCATAAGAGCCGTACAGGGTGAAGATATGGTTTTTGCTGTCCATGGTGCTGCCGGAACCGACACCTTCACCGCTGATATCCGACTTGGCGTAGGTGTAGGCCACCCCGGCATCAAACATCGGGTCCAGCTCCCAGTCTGCCCCCAGGGTAAAGCCATTGGTTTTGTCCTTGTAGCCATATACGCCGTCTTTTTCATCCTGTTTAGCGTTGTTGTAGGCGTATTGAATCCAGACGCCACCGGACTCCATCATATCGCCACTGTTCATGCCGGTGCGCCGGTTGGTATTGCGGGTATCAATGGCTTTACTGGACATCTGTTGTGCATCGCGGCTGGCGGTAATGTTGCTGCCGGTATTATTGGGTGTGAGCTGTTTGGCAAGCTGGGCGGCACTGGCCGGGGTGGAGGCCCGCTGGACCACAAATGTATTGAGCGGGTCACCAGTGGTCCGGGTGCGGGACCGGGCAGCGGCGGCCTCGGTTGGATTTTTCGGGGCAACGGCAACGTCCACCGCCCGGACCGCAGAAGCAGGGGCACCACCGGCGGCAGCCATATCGCAAACGAAGGCTTGCATAGGCTGGGTGGCAAGTACCATCAGTTGCTTATTGCTGGATTTCTTATCGCTGGAAGTCAGCATGGCATAATAGTGATCGTATTGCTCGTTGGTAGCCGCGACTTTAACGGGTTGGTTGATGTCACTCTCAGCTTTCATTAATACATACTGACCCGCACTGTCTTTTGAAGGGTCAAAAACAATCTGTTCCGCACTGACTTTTGAACTGTCAAAAACAACCTTGGCATCAGGCCCGATGGTAATGGAGCTAACATTGACAGATGGCAAAACAACACTCTGTCTGGCGCTGGCATCAAGGACTGGCTCTAAATCAATTTCACCATTTTGCTGATAACCTGCTTTAAAAGAAATAGGATTATTAATAACCAGCGTACCCCCAGAGGCAATATCCAGAGCAGGTTGAGGGGGTTCACCAAAAGCCGCTCTGCTGGCAGGAGCCGACCTGCTGACAGTCAATGATGCCTCAGCACTGGCTGACTGCATGGCATTTAACTTGCCGGTTACCTTAACAGAGTCAGCTTCAATGGTTCCGTTAAATTTACTGTCACCACTGAAGACAACGTTGTTGACCCCTTTAATATTACCCTTCAAGGAGCCGCCAGCCTCTTCTAAATTGACGGTTGTTCCTTTTGGAAGGCCACTGAAATTAAGGTCGCCGCTGATGTTACCACTGGTTGTGACAGCCAGGGTTTGCTCTGTTGCACCTGTTGGAATGGGCGTAATAGTAAGGTTCAAAGGTTGAGGTTCTTCTGTGGCTCTCGTGCCGACCGATGAATTTGGGACAGTAATCCCCGCAACATTAACACCGGGCCCAATATTAACGGTGGCCGTATCTTTGTCATCCGGCGTCATGGGAATCGTACCAGCGGACCAGTCATTGCCGGTAATGGCCAGATTATTCACGCCTCCGCTGGTTGCCCCAAGTTTCGCCCCACTGCCCAATGTCAGCGTGCCGATACGTTTGGTGGTCAGGTTTACGGCTTTTTTGGGCGTATTCAGAACCAGGTTTTGACCGCTGGTTGAGCCGGTTTTTGCGCCAGCCGGTAAGCCACTGCCCACCTGCACCTGCTCAAAAGGCAGACTGCCGGCATTGACTGTTCCAGCGTTGGTGATCGGACCCAGGGTGGTGGCCACACCACTAATATTCACCTCTGTGGCATTGGTAATTGCTCCCAGGCTGGCACCGTCGGCAATAGTCACTTTTTGTGCCCCAACAATGTCGCCCAGAGTGGTGCCTTTATTGGCTTTGAGTTTTTCCAGAGTGCCGCCTTCGACAACTTTAATGGCTCCCAGTGTGGCCCCTGTGGCAGTCAGTGTTGAGAGTGTGCCTCCGTCGGCAATGGTAATGTCTCCCAGGGTGGCCCCTGTGGCAATGAGTGTTGGGAGTTCGCCGCCGCTGGCAACATTAATGGCACCGAAGCTGGATCCTGGCTCGGCATTCAGCTCTGAGAGTACTCCGCCAACATCAATCGCGCCCAGGCTGGTGCCTTTTTTGGCAATGATGGTTCCGAGTGTGCCGCCAACGTCAATCGCTCCAAGGTTGGCCCCATCACTGGCATGAAGCTCTGTGAGTGTGCCGTCAATGGTAACGGGCAGTTGCTGGGCGCTGGTGGTCAGGACGTTCAGAGTTGCGCCCGAAGGTTTAGATAATGGTAGACCGGCAACATTCAGAGCTGCCACCACACCTGATGATGTGATATCAAGGCTGTTCAGATTGCTGAAAGTGCCTGGTGCCATCCAGCCAGAACCATTGATACTCAGGGTGCTCATGCTGTCTATATCAACGTTTGGTAAATTACCCGCAGTGATAATCAGCTGGTCATTCAAAGCAGCGACGTTCTTAAGTGAAGTAACGGTACCTCCGGCAATTTCAAAAGTGGTCGTGGGGCGATCAGCAGAGCTGAAGTCAATTGAGTAAGATCCTTTTTCTACGGTTTTCAGATAGAATGCGCTGGGCATTCCGGATGCGGTGAAGGGGATAGATATTGTTGGTTTACTGTTATTTCCATTTTTACCATTTTTGCTTGGTGAGACGACAAGATCAGCAACAAGTTCTGTTGTGATGATAGTGTCATTGACAATCCCACCCAGTCCCAGTCGTTTTAAATTGCGGTCGATTTTGGCAGGAGGCGACGGATATTCAATACCTGTGAAGCCCTTTGGAAGCCCGGTTGTAGTCACGTTGCCAGTCAACACAAGGGTATCTGCTTTGGCCAGGTTACCTTCTATGTTGCCAATATTGTCTTGAGTGATGCTAGTTGAGGGTGTGTACATCAGACTTGGTCGGTTGACTACGGTGGAGAAATCAATATCACTGATAGTGCCATCGCCGCCAATGTTAAGATAGCCGTTGACATCAGCCAGATGATCGAATGCCACATTCAAAGTTTCTTTAGGGGTTGCTACTGTAGTTCCACTGAATACACTGTTAATAGCGTTAACCGTTAAACCTTTAGCAACATCAATGGTTTCTGGATTTGTAACTAATTCCTCAAACTCCCAATCACTGCCGCGGATGTTAATAGTTTTCGCGTTGGTGATAGAGTCAACATATGCACCCTTACTTACATTCACCGTTGCTATCAAACCGGGCTCTGTGGCGGTGATTTTAATAGGGTTTTTGCTCCCAGATGGCGAGTTGATGTTTAGCGAGCCATCAGGGCTTGGTGCCACTGCACCAGAACCTGTCACGGTAATGGCTTTTATCACAGGCTCTGTAATGGCTGGCGCTGGTGTTGGGTTTTTGGCATTGACACTGTTAACACCGTTTAATGGTGCAGCCAGTTTCCAGCATTCATTTTCTGAGCATGAGCTATTGACCGTAATATTGTTTACTGTAATCCCTGACCCCGATAGCTGCGGATTACCCGATATATTCAGGTTTTCTATTACACCCTTGTCCGGACTAGTTGTAACTGCCAGGGTCTGTGAGTT
The DNA here is from genome assembly GCF_002864045.1 of Endozoicomonas acroporae. Taxonomy (GTDB): domain Bacteria; phylum Pseudomonadota; class Gammaproteobacteria; order Pseudomonadales; family Endozoicomonadaceae; genus Endozoicomonas; species Endozoicomonas acroporae. Next base: position 50,366 of record NZ_PJPV01000089.1, on the reverse strand, counting down.
TACATTTAAGGCACTACCTTCGGCTTTCGGTAGATCTGATAATTCTGCTGCGCTGTTGACGTAGACATTTTTGATTGGCGAAGAGGTCGTCAATGCGGTCACCCCGGTTGCCCAATTATTAAGAGCCAAACTTGAGTTACTATTGACCTCAATCTTTCCTACGGTAATAGGGGCTGCTGCTGTCAGTTTTGGCGTACCCGTGATATTCAGGTTAGTGATAGAACCTGCTGCACCATTGTCGTTATCCTTGATAGTTGTAACTGCCAGATTCGATGAATTTACATTCAAGGCACCATCATCGATTTTCAAAAGATCTTTTAATGCTGCGCTGTTGACGTTAAGAGTGGAGATTGCATTAGAGGTCGTCAATGATTTCACCCCAGTTGCCCAATTCTTTTTATCATCCTCAGATGCATTAAGAGCCAAAGTTGAGCCTTTATTAATCACAATAGTTTCTACGGCAATGGGGGCTGCTATCAAGGCTGTTGGCGTACCTGATATATTCAGGTTTGTAATAACACCCGTTGACCCTGTAGTAGACACTGCCAGAGAATTAGAATCTGGCACTACATACAAGGTGTCTGGCTGAACGATGGGAACCTGTGGCGGAGTTGGTGGTTGGCTGTTGACGTAAAGATTGTTGATTGCCGACGAGGTCGTTAATGTGCTCAACCCCTCTGCCCAACCCTGGACTGTCCAACCGGTGCCATCAATATTGATGGTTTCAAAGTTGCTGATACTGCCTTTAATACCGTCACCCATTGTGGCAGAAATGGTTATTTTGTCCTTTTTATTTTTGTAACTACCTATTATGTCTCCAGTAAATGTACCACCCTCAATGTTAACAGTGACAGGTCCGGTTCCAGACGATGCATCCAATGCGGGTACCGGGGATTCACCTAAGCCGGTGATAGCAGAATTACCTTGGAAGTTGAGGGTAATATTTCCAGTTGCTGCAGCGGGTACTTTAATGGCAGCCTTGGAACCTTCGATTGTGCTGCCATTTATTGTGAGTGTTCCCCCGGCAACGGATACCCCGGTTGTATTGGTTGCATCTGTAGTTGCCGTGATAGATCCCGCTCCACTAATGGTTAATGATTGACCAACAACCTTCACGCCGGTAGCGCCAGCCCCAACTTCAACGCTTGCTTGCTTAGTATTAGTCAGAGTCAGGGTATTAGCACCAGACTGACCGACAATACTTGCGCCATCGGCTGTCCCGGTTACTTTGATGGTAACATCTGTCGGAATTTCCAGTTCGCCGCCTTCTAATGAAATATTTTTTGCTAGTTCTTTTATTTCAATGCCGGTAATAGCTGTTTCAGTCTTATCATCTTTAATGGTCATTTTATTTTTGGGCGGCCATTTATCAAGAGGGTCTGATACAGGTGGTTGTCCAGAACCATCTGATGCAGGTGTGTTTCCAGGTGCATCTGGTGTTAGTGCTTTGCCGGGAGCAACTGGTGTTGATGGTGGATTAGCCTCTTCAGCACATAAGCCATCACTGGCAGCCCACCCAGCCAGCACAGAACTGATACCCAGAACCAGAGCTTTTTTCCTCAACATAATTACTGTACGACTCATTACATATACCTTAAACGACGCTAAACGCCTGAAGATGGTTGTAGATGCCTTGAAGGATGTTGAATCAAACCAGAAATAAACGTCGGATGATTTTTAAAAAAAACGGTGTACGTCTAATAACAGAGAACAGAATAACTGAACTTCAAGTTAGTCCAGTAATTACCGAATTTAAATACTGTTTATTATTTAAAAAAACTTTATTAAGACAGTTTGTTTATAATATACCTCAGCGGGAATGCAGGTCATCCACCGCCAGCGGTCGAGTTACCTGAAGGAATCACCCACTCCGTACCAGGGCGAAAGAGCTGCCTGTGGCAGTCCGTGTTCGGATAATCCCTCCGTATCTATAGTCACTCAATGCACTCCCAAACTATTTAAATACTGTTCAGGAGTCATCACAGCCAGCTGTTCTGTTTTGTAGTCTTTAATGTTTGTAGAACACATTAACAAAGACGATTGATGATGTCGTACCCTGGCACTGGCCTTCCTGGATCAGAGTAAAAAGGGTGGCTGAATGGTTGAACCAGGGTTTTCAGAAAGTTTTCAACCAGCCTGGATAAGCTTTTCGGTTCTCCGTGGCAAACAGCAGCATAACCATTCTTTCTATAGCCTCTGATTATCAGAGACTATGGTAAATATCTAATTCCTTAATTGAACTGTTAGCCTGCATCAGGCACCTGTTTTTTGTCGTTCATAGACTTCGACCCGGAGTTGCTCTCTGGCCTCAAAGAGCGAATCTTTGAGGGTTTCTATCTGTTCTTGCTGATCCTCCTGACTTAAACCTTCTGCTGACAGGATATGATTTCTTTGAACCAGGTACTGGTCGATCCGGGACTGCCAGACAGCCCGGTCTTTTTCCAGCTGCTCAAAACGCTCTGCTGCCTCGTAGCCAAACATCTCTACTTTGAGGTATCGAATTTCACTTTCGTCAGCTCCGGCCTGCTTTAAATCCGCTGTTCTGCGATGTAATTCATCAATGATCTGAACCTCCCTTCTGGCTTCGATCATTTCCTGTGGGGCACTTGCGTCAATCTGCTCAAGTTGATACTGCTTTTCCTGATCGCTGAGGGAGCCATCGTTCAATACGTTCATTTTGGCAAAGGTATATTGATCGTAACGTTCTTCCTTGCCATAGAAAGCTTCACGAACCTCTCTGGTTAAATAGATGGATTTCAGTCGGTCGATGTCTGAAAATTGCGCTCCTAACACAGAAAGATAGAGCGTTTTATCAAATCCGCTACCATCAGCCGCTAATGTCTGAAGAGAGGGAGAGCGTTCCAGCTTCAACCTGTACAAGGCGAGTTTAAAGTCGATATAACTGTTCAGAATCGCCCTGGCCTCAGACAGTGCCGGTTCAGTCAGTGAATTCGTCAGATATTCATTGATTCTGCCAAGAATGATTTCAAGCGGTTCCTCTTCTACGGCAGAGAGAAAGTAGTCGAAGATCTGCCTGATATCACTGGCAATGATCAGGTGTCCATTATCGTCTACAGCCAAACGTCCCATAACCGTGGTGTCTTGAAGTGTATCGGGCAAGGCTCCGAAGCTGGACATATAAACCGCTGAACTATTTGATGATGTCTTTTCCAGAGCATTGGGTGAGGACTGGTCAGAGATAACAGGTTGGGCTGCCTCAGGCTGACTATCTGTTTCAGCGATTTGTTTATAGACGATTACGCCAATACAAAACAAGAAACAGATAAAACAGGATATTTTGAGTTGTCTGAGTCGTGATGCTTTCATGAATTATCTGCCTGTACCATTTGGAGAAGACCTTTCATAGATCTTCTCCTATTGATGACACCTTGCTTTTATAAGCCAGCTGTTTTCAAGCGTACAGCGTGGTTTTCATAAAGGGTAACCGGATCGGTTTCAAAAAGATGGTGAATACCAAAAAGATGATTGATAGCATCCAAATGATTCAGGCTGTAATCAGTCCCAATGACTTTACCCCAGTGCTGACTGCATTGGCCGACCAGTCCATCATCATTGTTGCCGCTGATGCCTGTGCTGGTCAGTATCAGGAAGGCGTCTGAAATATCAAAAACGTTGGTTGCGGCATCATTGCCTCCCCAAGAGTAATAATGCACTCCATTAACTTCCTGTGCGCCCTGGCCACAAGATGAGGATGGCATGCCGTCGGGAAACTTTTTGTTGAACTCTGCCGCACCGGCTGTCGTCAGGAATGTGACCGAGTCCAGGGCATCTTGCGGATTCTCAGGGTTGCCAGCAAGAAAGTCGGTTATTTTCCCCATCAGCTCAAGAGCCTGAGCTATAAAAGCTTCTGTGTTCCCGCCCATCGGTACCAGGCCCCGGGCCACATCGGCAAACTCCGAGCCAAAGTTGACGCCGCTTATGGTGGTTACAGAGGCTACCAGGTCAGGCCTGACACCCGCAGCGTAACGGGCGGTGGGTCCGCCAAGGCTATGCCCTGTCAGATTGAATTTTTCGGCACCGGTGGCGGCTTGCAAATCTTCCAGATAGGTCACAAGCTGCTCTCCCCTGACATAGGCGTCTTCCCAGGCAGAGAGGTTGGGGCTGTAGACTTCGGCACCTCTCTCCTTGAGAGCACTGTGAACACCGTAAAAGTAATCAATACCCAGAATGGAGTCGAACCCGGCCACACCATGCACCAGAACAATAGGGTATTTGGTTTTGTAGGCGTCACAGTCTTGCCAGAACATACAGGCTGCATTGGCCTGTGTGCTCAATAGAACGCTAAATGTCAGTGCTGTCCAGAGGATTTTTTTTATTATTGTGTCCGTCATGTCAATCTCAAATTTAGTTGTCATTGTATAATGGGCTAAACCTCTTATATCCCGTGAATATTAATGCCAAACTCAATCTTGTTAATCAATAAGCCAATGACGAAATCATGCATTCTCTTTGGTTTTGAAAAGCATATTGTCTTTTTTATCAAGCGCTTGATCCAAGTTCTGAAATTCAAATTTTTGCGTTCTGTTTTTTGGGTGTTTTTCTTACATACATCATGTTTTTATTCGAACTGAACCGGTTGTCTGACGACAGGCTTTATATTGCCATAGAGTTTTACTATCGAAATGGTTACGGGATTGTAAACTTCGGCAAGGCTGCACGGCAAAAACATGATTAAAAATCAATAGCAGCAAAAACTCGATTAAATGTGATGGCAACAGGTATCCCACCGGGGAGTGTCAGGTGCTCACGAAACCATTTTCCTTGGTCTTGGCGAACAGTCGAATAGCATTCCAGTCATCGGTGCCGAAAAGGATGGCGCAGACGGATATAAACATAATTTCGGCCAGAATATGGGTCGTTTTTTGGGGATCCCGAGGGTCAGTGAGTGTGCTGAATTTTGAGAACAGGGCTTTTGCCGACATAGGTGCTTTGAAGACAGAAAAAAAACAGGTATTTTGCAGCTTTTTAGGATGCTTGTCTGTTCAAAAAACACTCATGTTTTTGCCGTGGGGGTTTTCTTCTGGCAGGGTTTTCAGCAAGTTTTCAACCCAGGAGTCACGGATGAAAATCAAGCAGGACAATGCCCCCTCCATATCTACTATAAAACGCGCCAATCTATACTATGTAGACACTTCGACAAGGCAGGGGCTCCCCGGCAAACAGCAACATTGCCGGAAAGCAAAGCTTTTATTGTGCTTTTTGGACAGTGGGTTTTAATAGGCACTGCCAACTGCCCACTGTGTCAGGCTTTTTTCCCCTGCAATTGCTGCCCCAACCGCGCCAGTTGCTGCACAGGAATCGGCAACTGCTCCAGCTCCAGGCTATCCAGCAGGTTTTTTACTCCAAGCCCCAGCTCAGTGTCACCCTCAATCATCAGGCTGCGTTGAAAGAACAGGGTATCCGGGTCTTCCTGTCGGCTGGCCAGTTTCAGGAAGGCTTTGCTGTCTCCCCGGAATGCAACATCAAAGTGTCGTTGGCCGGTAGCGGTCAGCTGACTGCCATCGAAACTGATAAAGAAGCTGATGTCGATATCGGTAATATGGATTTTCAGGCAGCGATTTTCCAGAAAATCAAAATCGCCTTCTTCTACCGGCGCATGGAAGATGTGGTTAATGGCTTTGGTCAGCGGCTTGTTCACCATGGCTGATGGCAACAGCCTGACCGGCAGGCCCAGCAATTCAATACCTGGTTTTTTGAATCTCTCCCGCAGGTTAATACCGGGCAGGGGAAGTCTAATAGATGGCAGCAGACTCAATGACAGCTCCTTCTCATATTGCTCACTTTTTCAAATTTCTCAATGGTGGCCCGGTCCAGCAAGTACAGCTCATCCAGTATGCGCAGTTGCAGAGAGCCAGGACCGGGGCAATCCATACTGGCCAGTTCGCCGGCAATGCCAAGACAGGTAAGGCCGGATACGGCCGCAATCAGTGGTGTATCGCAGACCGCAAGAAATGCGCCGATGATGGCAGTTGCCGTACAACCGGTGCCGGTTACTCTGGCCATCATAGGGTGGCCATTATTGATTTTGTAGACGTCGTAGCCATCGGTCACATAATCGGTAGCACCGGTTACCGCGATAATCAGGTGATGTTCACGGGCCTTTTCCTGAATAAATTCCAGGGTAGACTCACTGCTAGTGCTGCTGTCGACGCCTTTCCCCTCATTGGCACCGGTAAACAGGGCTTTGATCTCGGAGGCGTTGCCCCGTACGACGGATGGCTTGTTGGCCAGCAACTGTTTATTGGCTGTCAGCCGAAAGGGTGTTGCCCCGGCACCGACCGGGTCGAGAATCCAGGGCTTGTCAAGTTGTAATGCCGTTTCTGTGGCCAGAAGCATGCTTTGCAGACTGGAGCCGGTCAGCGTTCCAGTGTTGATCACCAGGCTGCCGGTAATGCTCACCATATCTGCGACTTCTTCAATGGCATGGGCCATGATCGGCGATGCACCAATGGCCAGCAGGGCATTGGCTGTGGTGTTGGTGACCACATCGTTGGTGATGTTGTGAACCAGCGGCTGCTTTTCTCTCACTTCTTTGAGTGAATGAATCATTTGTTCTTGCATAGGAAAGGCCTTTTTATCCATGCTCAATAATAATGATGTCTGGCGGACAGTGAATTGACACGTGTCACGGTCTTGTCTCCTGACAAATGATTTCAAGAGTAGATCATTTGTTATCAGGTTTTTGTTGTTGGCAAGTATTCCTGTTTAAAGCAGATATCTTGAAATTATATTCTGCAAATTATCTAAATATGGATTTATTGGCTATTGTTTTTTGTCGTATCTAGCTATATTTTTTACCGCCTGAATACTACCGTTTTAGTTCAGTTTTCTGCTTATCAGTTATCCCGTCAGATCTCAGTTTTTACCTATGGAAGGGGCTTCAGAACCTTCTCCTGAACAGACTGACGGATTCTATGTAATTTCAAAAGAATTGACCGGTTCTTCCTTCACAGAATCGGTGCAGGGATTTTTTTGCGCTTTTTCTGCCCGATCAGGGCTTTTTGTTTCAGGAGCGAGGGAGATGGTTTTTAATCGGGATATGTTGGCGGATACTTTTGCCATGATTACCTTTGGTATTGTGGTTGGCATGAGTGTTGAACTGCTGGCAGGGCTGAGTTTTGAACAGTCACTGCAATCCCGTCTGATGAGTGTTCCCGTTAACCTGTTAACGGCAAGAGCTTATGGACTGTACCGTGACTGGCTGATTCGTCGTGGCCGGTTTATCGGCAATGGCTTTATGCAAATGACGCTGTTGGATGCCCTGGCGTTTCTGTCGTTTCAGATTCCGCTGTATGCCTTGCTGTTATTGTCGACGGGTGTCAATCTGGAGCAGTTGCTGGTTGCCTGTGCAGGGCAGATAGGAGCCATGCTGATTATGGGGCGGCCATACGGAATCTATTTGCAGCTCTGTCGCAACTGGTTCAAGCCTGTCACAATTCCTGCCGTATAAAAATTCTTCAGTTTTTCATGAATAAAGCCCTGATTCGTAAGCGATTTTCGAATCAGGGCTTTTTATTTTCCTGTCCTGGCGTTATAGTTATTTTCCGAAATGAGTCGGCATGGTTTTATGTATTTGTCGACGCACTCTGGCATTAATAACATAACCTCCATGCACTCATGTCACCCATGAGTCCGGCCTGAACTTCTATTCAATTTGTGACGGCTGTCAGGGGGTATAAGCTGTATCACGTATCGTCTGTATCTGTCGTAAGTCAAACTGCGCTGCCCTCTGTGGGGGAACCATTGTTATTCCATATACGACAGCGTATTTGCATCATGGCTTGCGAGTTTCAGAAGCTGAGGTTCACCTTCTGACGTTCGGGACTGAGCATTACAAGGGGGAAGCATGTCCTTACTGGAAGTAGAAGGGCTGCGCATTGAGTTTCCATCTCGTCATGGCACTGCTGTAGCTGTTAAAGGGGTTTCATTTACCCTCGAGAAGGGGGAGATACTGGGCCTGGTCGGTGAGTCCGGTGCCGGTAAATCCACCGTTGGCAATGCGGTCATTGACTTGCTGAGCCCTCCCGGTGTGGTGGCTGGTGGTAATATCAAGCTGGATGGCCAGGCCATCAGTGGTCTCAGTGGCGAAGCCATTCGCCGGGTCCGTGGTCGTCGTATCGGGTTTATTTTTCAGGACCCAATGACGTCTCTTAACCCGCTTCTGACCATTGAAACCCAGATGGTGGAAACCATCATGGTCAATCTGGGGCTTGATAAAGCTGCGGCCTATAAAAAGTCAATTGAACTGCTGGCCTCGGTGGGCATTGCAGAGCCGGAAGTCCGTATCAGGCAGTACCCTCACCAGTTTTCCGGTGGTATGCGACAGCGTGTTGTTATTGCCATTGCCCTGTCCGGCGACCCTGAGCTGATTATTGCCGATGAACCCACCACGGCACTTGATGTCTCTATTCAGAATCAGATTCTCGAATTGATCCGCAAACTCTGTAAAGAGCGGGACGTTGGCTGCCTGCTGGTCACCCACGATATGGGTGTTATTGCCAATGTGACGGACCGTGTCGCTGTTATGTATATGGGTGACCTGGTGGAACTGGGTTCTACCGAACAGATTCTATGCCGCCCGGAACACCCTTATACCCAAAGCCTGATCAGTGCCGTGCCCAGAACCGATATTAAACTGCACCGCTTTCCCAGGGTTGAGTACATCGAAAAAGAACAGGGGCGTCATATTGATGTGAAGAATCACTGGCTGGGGCAGAAAGAGCAGCTTTCTGAATTGAATGCAGAGATAAGCGACCGTGCTCTGCTGACCGTGAAAGACGTTAACCTTCGTTTTGAAACCCAGTCTGCGTTCCTGGAAAAAAATCGCCGTTACGTTCAGGCATCCAACCAGGTGTCTTTTGAGGTGCGCGCCGGTGAAACCTTCGGTCTGGTCGGGGAGTCCGGTTCCGGTAAGTCAACAATTGCCCGGATTATTGCCGGTCTTTATCCACCAGACTCCGGATTGATTGAGTTTGCGGGTCAGGATATTACCCGGCTGACTGAAAAACAGCGTAAGCCATTTCGCCGTCAGATCCAGATGGTGTTTCAAAATCCCTATTCCAGCATGAATGCCCGAATGACGGTGCAGGACATCATCGCCGAGCCCATTCGTTTCCATCAACTGGCCGAATCTGAACGTCAGATCAATAGTATCGTGGCGGATCTGCTGGATCACGTTGGCCTTGGTCGTGGGGCCGGGGTCAAGTATCCCCATGAATTTTCCGGCGGCCAGCGTCAGCGCATCTCCATTGCCAGGGCATTGGCAACCCGCCCCAGATTCCTGATCTGCGACGAGCCGACCTCAGCTTTGGATGTCTCGGTACAGGCTCAGATTCTCAACCTGTTAAAGGACCTTCAGGAAGAGCTTGGCCTGACCATGCTGTTTATCAGCCACGATCTGCCGGTTATTCTGCAGATGTGTGACCGCATCGGTGTGATGAAGATGGGAACACTGGTGGAAGTGGGGGACACTGACCGGATTTTCAGTGATCCTCACCATGAGTACACCCGACATCTGATCAATATGATGCCAAGGGTTGAGAATTTGTCCCGCAGTGGATTGGATATTGAAGCCAGTGTTGCTGCGCATTCTTAAGAGCATGGACTGTTATTGACATGGAGTGTGTGTCGTCTGTCTGCAAGGCGACAATAATTTTAAACAGTGAAACACCTGTAATGGGGGAACGATGAAAAAAACCATGAAGCTTTTTATTGAAAGACCTATAAAAAGACCTATAAAGAGACTGGCCGGAGCAATTCTGGCAGCATCATTGGCGGTAGGGGCCCAGGCCGCTACTTTAAAAATGGCCTACGATTCCGATCCGGTATCTCTGGACCCGCATGAGCAGTTGTCCGGTGCAACGCTGCAGTTGTCGCACCTGGTATTTGATCCACTGGTTCGTTGGGATGACAACCTTCAGTTTGAGCCTCGTCTGGCGGAAAAGTGGCAGCGTATTGATGACAGGACCATGCGCTTTACCCTGCGTAAAGGCGTTAAATTCCACAGCGGTAATGGGCTGACGTCTGCCGACGTTCAATGGACTTTTCAGCGACTGGCCAGCAGCCCGGACTTCAAAGCGGTGTTCGAGCCTTTTGCCGCCGTGAAGGTCATTGACGACTATACCTTTGATCTGGTGACCAAAGAGGCGTTCCCCCTGGTATTGAACTCTGCCACCTACCTCTTCCCGATGGACAGCAAGTTCTATGCAGGTCTGGATAGCACAGGCCAGGAGAAGTCGCTGCTGAAAAAGCACGGCGATACCTATGCCTCTAAAAATGCTTCTGGTACCGGGCCGTTTATTGTGACCGAGCGTGAGCAGGGCGTGCGTGTCGATTTCCAACGGTTTGCTGGTTACTGGGATAAGCAATCGCCGGGTAACGTGGATGAAATAGTGCTTACCCCCATTAAAGAAGGTCCAACCCGTGTAGCCGCTCTGCTGTCCGGTGACGTGGACTTTATCTTCCCTGTGCCGCCTAACGATCATGAGCGTATCAAGCGGTCTGGCAATACGGACCTGGTGACCCTCGGTGGCACCCGTATCATCAGTTTCCAGCTGAATCAGGAGCGTGTTCCCGCGTTCAAAGACCAGCGTGTCCGCCAGGCCATTAACTATGCCATCAACAATGACGGCATCGTTAAAAAAATCATGAAAGGCTTTGCGACACCTGCCGGTCAGCAGGGGCCAAAAGGCTACGCCGGTTATGTTGATGATCTGCAGCCACGTTATGACCTGAAAAAGGCCAGGCAGCTGATGAAAGAGGCCGGTTATGAAGATGGCTTCGCCATCACCATGATGGCTCCCAATAACCGTTATGTGAACGATGCCCGGATCGCTCAGGCGGTGGCTTCCATGCTGTCAAAAATCAACATTAAAGTGGATCTGAAAACCCTGCCAAAAGCGCAGTACTGGCCAGAGTTTGATGAGCGTTCTGCGGATATGATGATGATTGGCTGGCACTCCGATACGGAAGATTCCGCCAACTTTACCGAGTACCTCACAGCCTGTGCCGATTCGATTTCCGGCTGGGGACAGTACAACTCCGGTAATTACTGCAATGAGGCGGTAGACGCGCTGGTTAAGAAGGCAGGCTCTGAAACCGATCCAACCGTACGGGCACAGATTCTGCAGGACGTTGAGCGTACTCTCTATGAGGAAGCAGCCTTTGTTCCCCTGCACTGGCAGAACCTTGCCTGGGGTGCCAGCAAGAACGTGGCCGCCAAAGACGTTGTTAACGTGATGAACTTCCCTTACCTGGGCGACCTGGTGATTAAGGAGTAAACGGTTTAGCCCGGATACTCGTGGTCTAAAAGCCTTGAACCACAAAGACACGAAGGCACAAAGGAAGCCTTTTTTGCTTGCTGAGCGTAGCTCAGGCAAGCCCGGAAAAAACTTTGTGTCTTTGTGCCTTTGTGGTTCCCTTCTTTTAACACCCTCGGGAAACGAGTTCGGACCGGGGAATGAAAATGCATCGCTATTGCTTTTGTCAGGCATCCAGGGATATTTATGCTGTTATTTTTAATGCGTAGGCTTATGCAAGGGCTGATAGTGATGTTTGTCATCAGCATTATCAGCTTTTCCATACAGGACAATCTTGGGGATCCACTCCGGGAGCTGGTAGGGCAATCGGTGTCAGAAGCCGAACGTGAAAAGTTGCGTGACGAGATGGGGTTAAACGACCCGTTCCTCACTCAATACACAAGATTTATGGGTAACGCGTTACAGGGCGACCTGGGGGATTCTTATTTTTTTAAAGCACCGGCGCTGGACGTTATCCTGGCCAAAATGCCCGCCACCCTTGAGCTGGTGTTTGCCGCGAGTTTGATCATTATTCTGGTGTCTATTCCCGCTGGTGTGTATTGCGCCATTCGACCCAACAGCTGGTTTACCCGGTTAATTCTCGGGTTCAGTATTCTCGGTATTTCTGTTCCTGTTTTTCTGACCGCTATTTTCAGTATTTACCTGTTCTCTATTGAGCTGGGCTGGCTGCCATCTTATGGCCGTGGTGAGCTGGTGCCGGTTATCGGTGGCTGGGAGAGTGGCCTGTTTACTCAAGATGGCCTGTTGCATCTGATTCTGCCTGCCATTTCGCTGGCCAGCATTATGCTGCCACTGTTTATCCGACTGATTCGCTCTGAAATGTCAGAAGTGTTGCATACCGAGTACGTCAAGTTTGCCAGAGCGAAAGGGTTGAAAAAGGCGCGTATCTACTTCCTCCATGCCCTGAAGAACACCATGTTGCCGGTGATCACCGTTGGCGGTGTGCAGATAGGAACCATGGTCGCTTATACCATTCTTACGGAGACTGTCTTCCAGTGGCCGGGCATGGGCTTTCTGTTTCTGGAAGCGGTCAACCGGGTGGATACGCCGCTGATTGTTGCTTACCTGATCGTTGTGGGTGCCATTTTTGTGGTGGTGAATACGCTGGTGGATCTGCTGTATGGCCTGATTAACCCCACCGTCAGACTGGCGAGGAGTGCCCAATGAGTGAATTGATATCGAACACGCCGGTCGATCAGGAATCTGCTGCGGCTAATCTGGCGCCGGGGCGCTGGGAGCGTTTCAGGAACTCCACCTTCTGGTACAGCTTCACCCGTGACAAGGTGGCCATGGTCTGTGCCCTGATTTTTGCGCTGTTTGTGGGGGCTGCGCTGTTGGCTCCGATCCTGGCACCCACCAGTCCCTACGATCTGTCAACCATTGATATTATGGATTCGGAAATTCCCCCGGTGTGGGCAGCAGAGGGGGATGAACGTTTTCTGCTGGGCACCGACGACCAGGGTCGTGATCTGTTCAGTACCATTCTCTATGGTATGCGCATCTCATTGGCGATCGGTCTGTTTGCGGTGTTGTTGCAGGCTTTTCTGGGGATCGTTCTGGGCCTGACCGCCGGTTACTTTGGTGGTCGAATCGATAGTTTTCTGATGCGGGTTGCGGATATTCAGCTGTCGTTCTCTACCATGATGGTGGCGATTATCGTGCTGGCGGTTTTCCAGGCCTCTTTTGGTTCGGAACTCTACAGTAAGCTGGCCATGTTCATGCTGATATTGGTGATTGGTATTGCTGAATGGCCTCAATATGCCCGTACGGTTCGGGCATCGGTATTGGCAGAAAAGAAGAAGGAGTATGTAGAGGCAGCCAGGGTTATGGGTTTTGGTGCCGGGCGTATTATGTTTCGACATATCCTGCCAAACTCACTGTCGCCTATTCTGGTGATCTCGACGGTGCAGATTGCCAATGCGATTATCAGTGAGGCCGCGTTGTCGTTCCTGGGTCTTGGTATGCCGGTATCCCAGCCCTCTCTGGGGTCTCTGATCTCCAGTGGTTTTGAGTATATTTTCTCTGGCAGCTGGTGGATTACGGTTATTCCCGGGATTGTGCTGGTGGTTCTGGTGTTGGTGCTCAACCTTCTGGGGGACTGGCTCAGGGATGTGTTGAATCCAAAGCTGTATAAGGGTTAAGACACGGCTTCAATTTATTGGTTCCTTTTATCAAAGACTCCCAAACTCCGTTCGTCCTGAACGGAGTTGCAGAGCGACCATCTGAACAACTTCTATTCGCCGCTTTGTTGATCTGAGTTAACACTACCGACTTATAAGTTGGTTATTATCTACGCAAATATTGGTTTTATAATTACTCACGTATTTAGATATGTCCCGTATAGCGTTGTTGCACCAGGGGTGTGAAGGCCAGACCCAAAAAATTACCGAGAGAATCGGCTACTGCCTGGCCCAGGCTGGTCATGAGACGTTTGTCAGCTCTATTACTGATCTGAACGACGGCTTCTCACTTCAGTCTTATGATGGTGTTATCCTTGGTTGTTCGATTCGTTATGGCAAACACCATAAAGCGTGTTACCAGTTTATCAGGCAGTACAGTGACCAGCTGGCAACCATTCCGGGTTACTTTTTTTCCGTCAATCTGACCGCCCGCAAGCCTGAACGACGGGACCCTCATAACAACCGTTATCTGCAGAAATTCCTGAAACAGATTTCATGGACTCCGGACCGGGTGGAAGTGTTTGCCGGTGCTTTGCTGTACACCCGATATCGCTGGATTGATAAACAGATGATCCGCTTGATTATGAAACTGACCGGGGGGCCTGTTGATGTTACCCGGAATACTGAGTTTACCGATTGGATGCGGGTTAAGGCATTTGCCGAACAGTTAAACCGGGACTTTCAGAAAATAAGCCGCCCAATGGCGGCTGAAGTTTATGAAAGTACCGTGGTTGAAGAGCGTTCAGTTGCGACTGTCTGTTAAGTCCGGGCGGCTGCCTGTGATCAATGATAGAAGAATTGCAAAGCCATAGATCAGGGCATGACAATCGCTGTTCCCGGAATGATTGAATCCATAATAACGTCGGGTTTACTCATTTAATTTGGACAATTCCTGACTCATTTTCTCTGTGAGCCATGGCTTCTCCGGCAGTGGTGCATCCAGGCGGGGGGCATCCAGGGTTGCCGCATGATAGATGTCCCTTGGCAGATGAACCACGCTGAGAGCAAGAGCTATAGCAGCAGATGCCAGAGTGGCAACTGCGCCAATGCCAAGCCCGAGAACGGCACCGATACGGATGCCTGCCTCTTTGCCAGCATAGGCACCAGCGGCAACAATATAGGGGTTAAAAGAAAAGGTCAGCAAGTCTAATATCTGAGGAATAAGGCCCACAGTAAATCCTGCCGTAGCGCAGACTGCCGCACCGACACCCATGCCCATAAACATGCCTGCGGAGCCACTAAACCTCATGGCCGTTAAGATTCGGTTTCTGGCAGCCTTGAATGGATAAACCAGCCGGTCTTTTAAACTTGGCTTTGCCAACAAGTCAGTGCTCGGCATACTTTCCTGGATAGCTTTAGGAGTTGATCGCTTTGTGGCATTCCTGTGCCCGAAGCGCCCTCCGTCGATCATGTCAGCTTGGAATTCAGTAAGAAAGGGGATCTTTTGTTTATTGCCAGTAGTAGCAGTAGTAGTAGCAGTTCCAAACATAGATACTCTCCATTATCCGTAGCTTCTTCAATACAATCCGATGTATTGGGCGTTTTGTTCAAGTTATGGGAATAATTTATAACGAGCTGAGCCAAAAGTTCATAACACTGTGTTTAGTATTACTGACAATACTGCTGATTCTTATTTCAGTAATGGTAGGGATTATATAACTTATTGATATTTATATATTATTTCTATAGAAATAAGTTATTGTCATTTAAGGCCGTTTTGTTATGAGCCAATTTTGTTAAACATCATAATGTCGATAATGATTACCAGGCAGGATGATAAAAGGAGAACGTTTAAATGCATCTCGCTACAGGTTTTTTTCTTCTGGTGTTTTCTCTGATGGTCAGTGCAGACGGTCTGCAGAGCCAGCTGACACCCGGAGGTATTTTGGTCGGTCAGGCAGCACCGGGGAGTCGGATTGTTTATGGCAATCAGGAGGTCAGAGTAGCGAAAGATGGGCGCTTTATTCTAGGCTTTGGTCGTGATGCAGAACTGAAGCAGTCCTATACAGAGCATTTTGCCAGTGGCGAATTGAAGACGTTTAATTTAATCCTTAAGCCACGGAAATATGATATTCAGCGGTTGACCGGGATTGCCAGAAAATATATATCACCGGATGAGCGGGTGTTATCCCGCATCCGCAGAGAAGCTCAACAGGTGCGTGCAGCCAGAGTACCTGATACCGATCAGGAGGATTTTTTTAACGGCTTTGACTGGCCGGTAAAAGGTCGCATCAGTGGCGTCTATGGCAGTCAGCGCGTGTATAACGGTCAACCGGGGCGGCCACACTACGGCCTGGATATCGCCGTACCCACAGGCACACCGGTAGCGGCACCGGCTGATGGGGTTGTGCGGCTGGTGGACCCGGACCTCTACTATTCCGGTGGCACGATTATTATTGATCATGGCCACGGTATTTTTTCCAGCTTTCTCCATCTCAGCAAAGTCTCTGTGCAAAGTGGGGCGGCTATCAAACGAGGGCAGACTATCGGTGAAGTGGGTGCTACTGGCCGGGTTACCGGTGCCCATCTTGACTGGCGCTATAACTGGTTTGATAAGCGGCTTGACCCTGCACTGTTAACCCTTGGGGGTCAGTAAATCCATCAGACCCTGCGGTATGTTATGATCCCTGCCAGGGAGGACATAATCATGACATTATTTGGTAAAGACCCCGATAAACAGCAACTTCCAACTGAAGAAAAAGCCCTGCCGGGCAGGGAGGACGTGATGCCGGTCCCGGCCCGGCATTATGTCAATGGACAGCCATTGAGGCCGCCATTTCCCGATGGCTTGCAGACCATCTATCTGGGGCTTGGCTGTTTCTGGGGAGCAGAGCGATTGTTCTGGCAACTGCCCGGTGTTTATACAACGGCTGTTGGCTATGCAGGTGGTTACACACCCAATCCTACTTATGAAGAAGTCTGCACCGGAGCAACCGGGCATACAGAAATGGTGATGGTGGTTTACGATCCTGAAAAGGTAACGACACAGGCTTTATTAGCATGTTTCTGGGAATCCCATGACCCAACCCAGGGAATGAGGCAGGGTAACGACGTGGGAACTCAGTATCGTTCAGCCATTTATACAACCACGGATGAACAGGCCGGATTGGCTGAAAGCTCAAGGAGTGAATTCTCAACGTCTTTGCAACAGCAGGGCTATCCGGACATTACCACAGAAATTCGTGAGGCTCCGCCGTTTTACTACGCAGAAGAATACCATCAGCAATATCTGGCCAGGAATCCCGGCGGTTACTGTGGTCTGAAAGGTACGGGTGTTTGTCTTGGTTAACTACTTAAGTAGCCGCTAAAGATTTTCACCCAGACAAAAAAACGGGCAACCAAGAGATAGATCAGGTTGCCCGGACGCAGTTTGCTGAATGGATTGAAACAGGAGCTTCATGAACAGGTAACCATGTGTTACCTAATCCATGCCTAATAAGATAGACAGCCGTTGTTGATTCCTCCCTGCGTATTGCTACCTGTTTTTTTGCGATTTTTACCTAGATTCAGGAGGCAGTCTCGCTTCCGTTATAACTCTCGTCATAAGCCTCCTATATTTTATTTCTGATCAGATCCCTGATCAGGAAGCGGGAGGGGTGAATGGCTTCCAGCAGTTTTGCCGGCATTGATAGACCGACAGTACTATCGGGATCACCGGTGATCATAGTGGCCAGAATCTCACCGGCAACAGGGCAGGAGATTATTCCCCTGGAACCGTGTCCTGCGGTCACGTACAGGCCGGACAGATATTCAGGACAGACGTCAATGGTTAACTTGCTGTTTTTTCTGAGGGGAGCATAAGCGGCAACAAAGTGCTTAAGGTCAACGATGGGACCCACCACGGGCAGGTAATCCGGTGTTGTGCAGCGGAACCCTGTGCGCCCCCCGGTCACTTGTGCATCAGCTCCACCGAGTGCCTGATACATGGCAGGGAAATACCCGGCCTGCATGGCCAGGTTTTCCAGGTTATCGGCTTCTCGAACTTCTGTACCTTTGTCGTTAAAACTGAACGTTGCGCCCAGGGTGTGATAGCCATCAACAGCGGGGGCTATATAGCCTTCTCCGCAGACACAGGATGCCAGCTTGTCACTTTCGGTGGTTGCCCTGGCCTGAGTAATCTGGCCACGGATGGCTTTAAGAGGCAGGTAGTTAAACTTTGACAACTGATGACTGGCCGCTCCCCGGGCAATGATCACCGTTTTACTGTGCAACCTGTCGCCATCGGTTTTCACCAGCCAGCCCTGCTCAACGGGTTCGATAGTATTCACCGTCGTGCTGGTCACCACCCGAATGTTTGGGTGATCGGCCAAAGCCTGGCAGAGCGCGGGTGGGTGCACCCAGCCTGCCTGGGGAAAGTAGAGGCCGGGATAGTGAATACTCAATCCGGCGATATCGCTCAGTTGCGCTTCCGTCAGGTATTGCAGCAGAGCATTCGGATGTTGTTTATCCAGGGCCTGATATCGTTGATCCGTTTTGGCATCAATGGCTAACTGGATAACACCGCACTGCTGCCACTGTTCAACTTCCAGTGCTTTTAGCGTATCCAGGGTGAATTGATAACCTTTGAGGATGAACTGGCTGAGCGGCGTGTTGTCGGCAGAGAGTTTGGCATAGAGAACACCCTGCGGATTACCCGATGCTTCGCTGGCCAGGGCCTGATGTTGTTCCAGAATGGTGACCTGCCATCCCCGACGGGCCAGCGCCCATGCAGCGCTGCAGCCCGCCAGACCGCCACCGACGACGATGGCTGTTTTTTCAGGGTTTCTGTGGTCAGCGGGCGCAAACCAGGGTTTGCTCACAGGTAGACACTGGGAGATAAAGTGGCCGGCAATCATATCCCGCTTGCGGCCAAAGCCCGGTTGCTTGGTCACTGAGAAGCCTGCCTCCGTCAGCCCGTCCCGAACCAGTCTGGCCGCAGTGAAGGTGGCATAGGTTGATTGCTCATGGCTTTTGGCTTTCAGGGTCTGGAACAGTTTGGGTTGCCACATATCAGGATTTTTGGCCGGGGCAAAGCCATCGAGAAACCAGGCGTCAACCTTCTCGTTGATATGAGGCAATGTGTCCAGGACATCACCAATCAAAATATGAAGACGGATGTGTTTGCCTGATGCGCGGTCTGAAAATTGCAGGTCGATATTTTCCTCACTCAATTGATAGGCGCTGATCATTCTGTTGGCCAGAGGTGTCAGTTCCTCAAACACATTGAGTGCTTTTTGCAGGTCATCCTGCAGGAGTGGATACTTCTCCGTACTGATAAACAACAGAGAGGTGTTATCAGGGGCCTTTTCCAGAAAGAGCTGCCAGGCACAGAGGAAGTTCAGACCAGTGCCAAAGCCGGTTTCGCCAATGGTGAACGTGGTACCGGGTACCAGTTTGCGAAACCGCCCGGGGAGATGATTATGTTCCAGGAACACATGGCGTGTTTCGGCAATACCCGAGGCCCTGGAAAAGTAGACATCATTAAACCGGGTGGAGATTGGCAGGCCATTTTCCCACTGGATATCAGCAGTTATGGTGTGATTCGGATGGTTTGGTGGATGATTGGACACGGCTTTCTGTTTCAATATTCAATATCAGGCGAAAAGCTGCAAGCATAGTCAGTGCCGACTATCGGGTAAAGAACCATGAGCAAGGAGACTGCCCGAGAACAGACTCGCAGTGCAAGAACGTACTGCGCATCATCGCTTCAATAATAGTATTGGCAGTGGCGCTCAAGGTTCTTTCAGCACATGTACCAGATCCGGGATAATATAATGGCGTCACGTTTTTTCAAAAAACTTGTTTAGTTTTCGTTTTACCACCGTATTATTACCACAGCAGTCTTTCAGGAATGTGCTGAGGCTATCTTTCATGGTCTTACTGCCATGCCCATTGCAGTGCTCCCTGGCAACCCGGTCTCGAAAGTATTCTATTAATTTCAGCAGAGTTCGCGCATTCCGATCCCTGAAGGGCTCCAGCTTGTTATTGAAGAAATTTTCCGGTTGAAGCTCTGATTGGGATGTGTTGAAGGAAACTATCTTCATGGCCTGCTCCAGAGGGTCCTGGATAACAGCGCGTCTGCTCTGGCTTCGCGTTTGACCTAATGCTTCTATTAAACCGCGCAGATTGATAGAGAAATCACGAGAATAGTCACTAAGTGTGCAATGATAACGTTTCGCAATAGTAGCGCCGGGAATATCGTCGTAACGCAGTCCGGAAAACGTCAGATGGCCAGTGGCAGGCTGCTGAAGAACCATATCTTTCCTTAAGCCTGACTGGTTTTTGTCTATAAATTTGTTAATTTTTTTTCCGGCGTCTGCCCTGCGGGATTTCTCGATACCAGATAATAACTTTTCGAAAAAAGTCTTTCTGACCCATGCAGGCAATAAATGTTGACAGTCTGTTGAAGCGTTATCCGACCTGGTGATATCGACAAAGCTCTGCTGGATTGGCTCCGGAGGTTCGAGGATGAACTTTTGCTCAAGGAAGTGCATGCACAGCACGATGGTCAGTTCACTGATTCTGGGATAGGAGTTATCAGCAGCAAGAACATGGTATTCATCAAGGTATAGCTGGCGTATTTTTTTACCCAGTTCCCGGAGCTTTTGACAACTGTTGCTTTCCAGTGAGGACATGTCGATAAATTCGTGGAATATTTTCCAGCATGGGTCCTTTGAAGGTGGCATTGGTACGAAATAGCTTAATGTAACAGCCAGTTTTGAAAAGTCGGTATCGTAGGCCTGATCCAGGCTGAGTAAGCAATGCTCAAAGGTTGCAGGGAGGTCATTGCCTGAAACCAAACCTGTCCCCGGGTTATTGGCAATCGAAGTACAAACGGGAGGATTGCGTGAGTCATCGGGGCCAACCGGGTCGATCAACGAATGAGTGGGCGGCGGTGATGAGGAACCGACACCGGCGTAGACACTACGCCCTGAGAATTCTGTGACGACAGGAGGTTTATGGGTTCCTGGCTGTTGTGAGCGTTGCTCAACGTTCTGGTAACCTGATAGATGTCTGATAGTGGTATCCATAACTAACTCTGATTTGTATTTATTTTAAGCTGCTGGCTGATGATAAATACCTTTGCCATTTGTCGAGTTTATCTACATTGAAAAATGGCTGCTGGCATAGATAAGCAGCAGTGCATGTGCGAATCATTGCGGCTGATACACGGTTTCAATGCAATTGATGGGTTTCCTCTCTCAATGGCACCCAAACCCCGTTCGTCCTGAGCGGAGTCGAAGGACCCATAGGGCCTAAAGGCGTAAACTCCATGCCCTGAATTAAGACTGTGCCAATCACCCTTCGACTCCGCTCAGGGTGAACGGAGATTGTGCACACCAAGCTCATTGACATGAAGTACCAGGAGGAGACTCATTAGCTGCCACCGCAGTTGGGCAGTCTATTCTCGGTCAGCCTCCCGGTTAGACCACAGCTCAATATATTCGTTCCCACCGTGCCTGACTCCGGCATACGCCATAAATATTCGATTCCTTATGGTTAGCCATATAGGTGAAGTCAGCGTTATCTGTGAGTGCTCCTTATTTTATTATCAGGCCTGCTGACGGTAGAATTGGCGCTTTTTCACTCAAGAGGCATGCCATGCGGTTGATACTGGCGCCGATGGAAGGCGTTATGGATCACGATATGCGGGATCTGCTCACCGGCATCAATACCTTCGATCTCTGTGTTACCGAGTTTGTCCGGGTAACAGATACGCTGTTGCCGAACCGGGTCTTTTATCGTACCTGTCCGGAGTTGTTGCAGGGGGCAAAAACTTCGAATGGTACACCTGTTCGTATACAGCTGCTGGGCAGTTACCCGGAATATATGGCACTGAATGCCCAGCGTGCAGTGAAACTTGGCTCGCCCGGAGTGGACATTAACTTCGGCTGTCCGTCAAAAACGGTCAATAAAAACCGGGGTGGGGCAATTTTGCTGCGGGAGCCGGATCAGCTGTTCAATATTGTCAAGGCCGTTCGGGAAGCTGTACCGGCAGAGCTGCCGGTGACGGCCAAAATTCGCCTGGGTTATGAAGACAAGTCGTTATTCCTGGAAAACGCCCGTGCTATTGAACAGGCAGGAGCCTCGGAACTGGCGGTGCATGCCCGGACAAAGGCGGAGGGCTATCGGCCTCCGGCTCACTGGGAATACATTGGCAAAATTCGGGAAAACCTGGGGATTCCGGTGATCGCCAACGGCGAGATCTGGAATCATGAAGATGCCAGGCGCTGTATGGACGCTTCCGGCTGCACTGACCTGATGGTCGGGCGGCCTTCGCTGGTAACGCCGAATATCACTACCATGATTCGGGAATCCGTCAAGCCCATGAGCTGGTCTTCAGTGTTGCAGCTGATTCTGCAATTAAGCGACAGAGATCGTCAAAATGGCAAATGGCAATACCATCCTTCCCGTCTGAAGCAGTGGCTCAATTATCTGCGTAAAGCGTATCCGCAGGCTCAGAATCTGTTTGAGCGCATCCGCGCCCTCCGTGACGCTGATGCCATTGTGACAATCCTCTGCTCGGACCTGGCAAGAGCGGCATAATAACTGACGGCCAATTTTTTCGGTTGGCCAGCTTTTATTGATTTACGTCGGTGAATTTTTTTCCGGACTGAGGCAACCTTCCTTTTGCAAGATGCTGTCGAAGGTGGTCCGGAGCTTTTGCTTATATAAACAACATAGTCCGGATGACTGATTGTTTATTACACACTGTTCAATAGTATACTGACGCAGCCAGGTAAAGGCGTAATACCAATTCCACCTTCTAAATATGATAACGAGCAAGTCATTTTGGACCGCTGGGCAAGGCGGAATGACGAGTAATAGCAGGGCTATTGCGAGGAATTCCAACGAAGATCCAGCGGTTCAAAATGGCTGCGCAGTTCATATTTAGAAGGTGGAGTTGGTATAAGACAGCCAAGAGCCATGAACCTGTTCATGGAAATAATAATCAGCAATGGTTCCGACAGGGCAGAACTGCCTGAGGGGATTGACCGGACTGCAAGCCTGAAAAAAACAAAGGACTTACTTGATGAATCCATCGGACCTTATTTCAGAAGGTTCCAGCCTGATGCTCTTTGGAATGGGTTTTGTGTTCCTGTTTCTGACGCTATTGGTGCTGGTAACCAGCCTGATGTCAACAATCATCGACCGGTATTTTCAGGAACCGGTTCCATCTACTGCAGCCAATCCCATTCCAGTGAATAGCCAGCCATCGTCATCCGATGATCAGGGTGAACTGATTGCTGTTATCAGTGCAGCCATTCAAATGCACAGAACAAAAAAAGCTCAAGCAGAAAAACGCTAATAACCGGGGGATAAAGAAGGGTTATGTCTGACGTACAAAAGCCGCTGGGTATTACCGATGTGGTGTTGCGGGATGCCCATCAGTCACTGTTTGCTACCCGTCTTCGCATTGAAGATATGTTGCCGATCGCAGAACAGCTGGATCAGATCGGCTACTGGTCTCTCGAAACCTGGGGTGGTGCCACCTTTGATGCCTGTATCCGCTTTCTGGGAGAAGACCCCTGGGAGCGGTTGCGCGAGCTGAAAAAAGCCATGCCCAGGACCCCTCAGCAGATGCTGTTAAGGGGGCAGAATCTGCTGGGATACCGTCACTATGCTGACGATGTCGTGGATAAATTTGTTGAGCGTGCTGTTGCCAATGGTATGGATGTGTTCCGGGTATTTGATGCCATGAACGATCCCCGTAACCTGATGCAGGCAATGAAAGCGGTGAAGAAGCAGGGTGCTCATGCCCAGGGGACAATCTCTTACACCAGCAGTCCTGTTCATACCATGGATAGCTGGGTCTCTCTGGCCAAAGAGATCGAGGATCTGGGGGCGGATTCTCTGTGCATTAAGGACATGTCCGGCATTATTACGCCGACTGACGTGTATGAGCTGGTTTCCAGATTAAAGCGAGAAACGGACCTGGAAATTCAGCTGCACTGCCATGCCACCTCCGGCCTTTCTTCCATGTCACTGCTCAAGGCCGTTGAAGCCGGTGTTGATCGTGTTGATACGGCCATCTCTTCCATGTCGATGACCTATGGACATTCGCCAACTGAGGCAATCGTTGCTGCATTGCAGGGGACTGAGCGTGATACCGGGCTTGATCTGCATAAGCTGGAAGAAGTGGCTGCTTACTTCCGGGTGGTCCGAAAAAAATATGCGAAGTTTGAAGGTCAACTCCGCGGCGTTGACTCCAGAATCCTTATTGCCCAGGTACCCGGTGGCATGCTGACCAATATGGAAAGTCAGCTGAAAGAGCAGGGGGCCAGTGATAAGTTTGACGAAGTGCTGCAGGAGATTCCAAGAGTTCGTGAAGACCTGGGGATGATTCCACTGGTCACGCCCACTTCCCAGATTGTTGGCACTCAGGCGGTTCTCAATGTACTGACCGGTGAGCGTTATAAAACCATCTCCAAAGAGACCCGGGGGATTTTAACAGGTGAGTACGGTGCTGCACCGGCACCTTTTAACCAAAGTCTTCAGGACAGGGTGCTGGAGGGTAAGGTAGCGATTACCTGTCGTCCGGCAGATCTGCTTGAAGCTGAATTTGAAGAACTGACTGCTGAACTCAATGGCCTGGCCAAAGAGAAAGGCATCAAACTGGCGGATCAGAGCGTGGATGATGTTCTGACCTACGCCCTGTTCCCGCAGGTTGGCCTGAAGTTCCTGCAGAATCGCGGTAACCCTGATGCTTTTGAACCTGCTCCCGGGACCGAACCGGAAGTGAAATCTGCTGCCCAGGCAACTTCCGTGGCTCCGCCAACGGAGGATTCTGTTTATACCGTTCGCGTTAATGGCAATGCCTATACCGTTCAGGTTTCAGAGGGTGGTGATGTTTCCATGCTGGCTCCGGTTTCAGCGCCGACTGCCCAACCTGAAACGACAACCACATCAGCCTCTGAAGGTGAGCCAATGCCCGCACCACTGGCCGGTAATATCTGGAAGGTGAATGTCATACCGGGGCAGCATATTCAGGAAGGTGATGTGTTGCTTATTCTCGAAGCCATGAAAATGGAAACGGAAGTTCGTGCCCCGCGTTCCGGGCAGGTGACGTCGGTTGATGTGCGTGAAGGTGACAGTGTAGCGGTGGGTGATACCCTGCTTGTCCTGGCTTAATAAAAAGCGTTAGGGAGGCCTCTTACAGAGGCCTCTCAAAGAGAAAAGTCTGGTCGAGAAATATGCCATGGAAAAGCTATTAACGCTCTGGGAGGGTTCTGGGTTATACAACCTTACCGCCGGAGAGTTCGTTATGATTCTGGTGGGCTTTGGGTTGCTGTATCTGGCCATCCGCAAGCAATTCGAGCCTCTACTGCTGGTACCTATTGGTTTTGGTGGCATTCTGGCCAATATTCCCCAGGCCGGTCTGGCGTTTTCCGCCATTGAGCAGGCGCTTCATATAGCTAACCCTGCACTGATGCAGGCGGTTGCCGAAGCGCTGGGCAGTGCTTCGGCTGCCCCGGATCAACTTTATGCTTTATACCATGAGGCGAATGCGGCAACCCGGACTGTAGTGAGTCACATTATTGCTGATGCAGGGTACACGAACGGTGTCCTTTATCAGTTTTACAGTGTGGCTATAGGCAGCGGTGTTGCTCCTTTGGTGATCTTTATGGGGGTGGGTGCCATGACGGATTTTGGTCCGTTGCTGGCTAACCCGAAAACCCTGTTTCTGGGGGCTGCCGCTCAGTTTGGTATTTTTGCCACAGTGTTTGGCGCTATTGTATTGAGCTCTATGGGGCTGATGAATTTCAGCCTGGCGGATGCCGCTGCTATCGGTATTATTGGTGGTGCGGATGGTCCGACTGCGATCTATGTATCCAGCGTGCTTGCTCCCCACCTTCTGGGTGCCATTGCGGTGGCTGCTTACTCTTATATGGCTCTGGTTCCGCTGATTCAGCCGCCGATTATGAAAGCGCTGACCACGGCAGAGGAACGCAGGATTGTCATGACACAGCTGCGGTCAGTGAGCAAGACGGAAAAAATCGTTTTCCCGATCTTACTGCTGGTGCTGGTGGCCCTGTTATTACCCGATGCGGCTCCACTGCTGGGGATGTTCTGTTTTGGTAACCTGATGAAAGAGTGTGGTGTGGTTGAACGCCTGTCGGATACAGCGCAAAATGCGCTGATCAACATCACCACCATTTTCCTCGGACTGTCGGTTGGTTCAAAACTGAGTGCTGACAAGTTTCTGCAACTGGAAACCCTTGGGATTCTGGCGTTGGGGATTGTGGCATTTTGTATCGGTACCGCCAGTGGTGTCCTGATGGCAAAACTGATGAATCGGGTGTCGTCTACCAAAGTGAACCCGTTGATTGGTTCAGCCGGGGTGTCAGCGGTACCCATGGCGGCCAGGGTCTCCAACAAAATGGGGCTTGAGGCCAATCCCCAGAACTTCCTGCTGATGCATGCCATGGGCCCCAACGTAGCCGGTGTTATTGGCTCAGCAGTAGCAGCGGGGGTGATGATTAAGTACCTGTCATGAATTTTTTCTGAAGACAAAGAACAATGCGATGCTTTCGAGAGAAGTCATCGCATTTTTTTTTATTCAGTGAGAATATAGCACTTTCCATTTTTATATTTTTTCGCAGAAAAAATAGAGAAGTACTTTATGATTTATAAAGAATACAGTGTCTCATCCAAGAAGCGCATTGCCCTGGTCGCTCATGATAATAAGAAAGGGGAATTGGTGCAGTGGAGTCTGCGCCATAAAGAAAAGCTGCAGGGTCATGATCTTTTTGCCACGGGTACCACAGGAAGTCTGCTGGAAAAAGAGCTGTCTATGCCGATCACAAAATTTATCAGTGGTCCGCTGGGTGGAGACCAGCAGATTGGTGCATTGATTTCTGAATGCAAGCTGGACCTGCTGGTATTTTTCTGGGACCCGTTTGAGCCAATGCCCCATGATCCGGATGTTAAGGCATTGCTGCGGATCGCAGCGGTGTGGAATATCCCCGTTGCCTGTAACCAGAGCTCTGCGGATTACATATTCTCGTCAGACTTGCTTGGACAATCTCATAACCGGCATATTCCGGATTATGACAGCTATCTACAGCAAAGAACGCTTTGATTTTATGCGTTCAAAAAGAGCACAAAGGCCTTGAAATAAGGGCCTTTGGCGAAAATAATCCGGGAAAGTAATGAATGGGTTCCGCTAGACAAGCTCCGCTAAATAAGCCTGGCTGGTAGTGTCAGTATTCAAAAACAATCAATAAAAAACGGGAATTCAATAATCAGAGTTGTCGTTGCTGTCTCTGCTCATTGAGCCAATACCGAAGCTTGAAGGCCCGTACTGGCGGCGCTTTTTGTAGGTTACCTTGGGCTCGGCGCTGCTATGGCGGTCTTCAGGCGCAGCAGGTCTGCAGCTCATAGTGCCGCTGATGGCGCTGTTGTTACCAACGCTGTTACCACTGCGATAGCTTTGACCGCTGGACGAAAACCTGCGAACAGGCTGCTTGGTAACCGATGGCTGAAAAACGGAAACAGGCGTCTGTTCATACAGGTCTCTTTCTGAGTCCCGGTCAGACAGCAGTTCACTGTTCTGGACAGAACCTTCCTGCATATTCAGGCGCATACGATAAGGGTGACCGTAACCTCTACGGCGACGTGGCTTGTGGTCTTTTGGCTCAGGTGGCTTCAGGCCGGTGAACTGCTCGTAAATGGTTGTGTAAATATATTTGCTCATAACTACCTCCTGTTCATCCTCTCCCAGAAACGGATAAAATGTCTTTATTTGGTTGACGATGTTAGACAAACCCATTTTCGGTATGAATAGGTAACACTACTTAAAACTCTCTGAATAAACGGCAACAAACGTTAACAGTATAATGTTAGTGTCGTAAATTATTTTGAAAAACGAAACGAAATAGAATTAACAGAAACAAAGACTAGCATTCATAAAAATAGATCGTTGCTTGATTTCATAATTTTTTTGAATTTTGGACTATTGGTAATAACTAATTTTTGCTAATCAAGGGATAGTAAATAAAATATAAGAGGATATCCTTTTTTGTTAATTCCTGTAGAAATCTGTTTATGTTTTTTTATAACCGGTAGGTATTAACACTGATGGCAGAGTTGTCGTATATACGTTAATTTGACTGAAATTATTTCTTATTCACCGGGTTGGCCAGTTTTACACCTGCGGTATGACCACATAGATGTGATGATTTTTGTGATGATGTGTTATCGCAATATCTGCGTCCCCGCAAGATAGGCAAACGATACGCCGACAATGATTGACTTTCATTGATGCAGATCAAGTTGGTGTCACCGCCAATCAATGCAGTCTGACTGACCCGGAGCAGCATCCCCAAAGAATTCTCCAACCAATCAGGAGCCTCTTAGTATGACTGTAACCACCAGCGAACTGCCAGCAGCATGGGAAGGATTCACTTCCGGTGACTGGTCCGAAAGCATCAATGTTCGTGACTTTATCCAGAAAAACTACACCCCTTACGAGGGTGACAGTTCCTTCCTGGCCGGTTCTACTGAAGCGACAGACAAACTGTGGGCTGATGTTATGGAAGGCATCAGGGAAGAGAACCGCACTCACGCCCCCCTGGATTTCGATACCGATCTGCCATCCACCATTACTTCTCACGACGCTGGCTACATCAATAAAGATCTGGAAACCATTGTTGGTCTGCAGACCGATAAGCCGCTGAAGCGTGGCATCATCGCCAACGGTGGCATCCGTATGGTTGAAACTTCCTGTGAAGTTTATGGCCGTAAACTGGATGACATGGTTAACAAGATCTTCACTGAATATCGTAAGACGCACAATTCTGGTGTTTTCGATGTTTACACTGCGGACATTCGCAACTGCCGTAAGTCAGGTGTGATCACCGGTCTGCCGGATTCCTACGGGCGTGGACGTATTATCGGCGACTACCGCCGAATCGCTCTGTACGGTATTGACCGACTGATTGTTGATAAGAAGGCCCAGCACAAGTCTCTGGATGCAGCGCTGACTGCCGGTGAACATCTTGAGCGTACTATCCAGCTGCGTGAAGAGATCATGGAGCAGATCAAGGCGCTGATGCAGATCAAAGAGATGGGGGCCAAATACGGCTGCGATCTCGGTAACCCTGCTGCCTCTGCCCGTGAAGCAGTTCAGTGGACGTACTTTGGTTACCTGGCTGCGGTTAAGTCCCAGAATGGTGCGGCCATGTCTCTGGGACGTACGGCTACCTTCCTGGATATCTATATCCAGCGTGACCTGGAAGCAGGCAGAATCACTGAAACGGATGCCCAGGAACTGATCGATCACTACGTAATGAAGTTGCGTATGGTTCGCTTCCTGCGTACTCCTGAATACGATCAGCTGTTCTCTGGCGATCCGATCTGGGCTACTGAGGCTATCGGTGGTATGGGCCTTGATGGTCGTACACTGGTTACCAAAAACTCTTTCCGCCTCCTGAACACCATGTACACCATGGGGCCATCTCCGGAGCCAAATATCACGGTGTTGTGGTCTGAACAGCTGCCGGTGTCTTTCAAAGAGTATTGCGCCAAAGTATCCATCGATACCAGCTCTATCCAGTACGAAAATGATGATCTGATGCGTACTGATATGAGCAGCGATGATTACGCCATCGCCTGCTGTGTGTCGCCAATGGTTGTTGGCAAGCAGATGCAGTTCTTCGGTGCCCGCGCCAACCTGGGTAAAACGCTGCTGTACGCCATCAATGGCGGTATTGACGAGAAGCTGAAAATTCAGATTGGTCCAAAAACTGACAAGGTCACGTCTGAATACCTGGATTACGACGATGTCTATGCACGTTTTGATACGCTCATGGATTGGCTGGCCAGCCAGTATGTGGCTGCCCTGAACTGTATTCATTACATGCACGACAAGTACTCTTACGAGGCCTCTCTGATGGCCCTGCATGACCGTGATGTTATTCGCACCATGGCCTGTGGTATTGCCGGATTATCCGTTGCTGCTGACTCTCTGTCGGCCATTAAATACGCCAAAGTCAAGCCGGTGCGTGATGAAGACGGCATTGCTATCGACTTCGAAATTGAAGGTGATTTTCCGAAGTTTGGTAACAACGAAGAGCGTGTAGATACGATTGCCTGTGAACTGGTTGAAACGTTCATGAAGAAAGTCGCTTCTCACACGATGTATCGCGATGCGATTCCAACCCAGTCCGTTCTGACCATTACCTCTAACGTGGTATACGGCAAGAAGACCGGTACTACGCCAGACGGACGTCGTGCAGGCCAGCCATTTGGCCCGGGTGCCAACCCAATGCATGGTCGTGACACCAGCGGTGCGGTTGCTTCCCTGAGTTCTGTTGCCAAGCTGCCATTTGCCTATGCGAAGGATGGTATTTCTTACACCTTCTCTATCGTACCAAAGGCGCTGGGCAAGGACGAAGAAAGCCAAAGCAGGAATCTGGTGGGGCTGATGGATGGCTACTTCCATCACGAGGAAAATCGCGAGGGCGGTCAGCACCTGAACGTCAACGTTATGAACCGTGAAATGCTGGAAGATGCCATGGAGAACCCTGAGAAGTATCCTTCTCTGACCATTCGTGTCTCCGGTTATGCGGTGCGTTTCAACTCGCTGACACCAGAACAGCAGCGTGACGTTATCACCCGTACCTTTACTAGCTCGCTGTAACAGTAAACGCTAGAATTTAACTTTAAAAAAGGCCAGCTCTGCTGGCCTTTTTTGCTTATGGTATTCAGGGTTTTGTAAAAGACAGTGGTCTGATTTTTACAGAGACTCGTTGGGTAAATAGGAGAGTCGCCATGTCCCTTGGTCGTGTCCATTCCATGGACTCATTTGGCACGGTAGACGGACCGGGTATCCGTTTCATTGTGTTTATGCAGGGCTGTCATATGCGTTGCCGGTACTGTCACAACCGGGATACCTGGGATCTGCGTGATGGCGGTGAGGTGCTCAGTCATGAAGAAGTTCTGGACAAAATCCTCAAGGTGAAGAGCTTTCTGACCGGTGGTGTTACGGTCACTGGTGGCGAGCCGCTGCTGCAGGCTGAATTTGTTGCCGATCTGTTCAAGGCGCTTAAAGCGCACGGTATTCATACTTGCCTGGATACCAATGGATTTGCCAAACAAATCACGCCGGATATTGAACGTCTGCTGTCCTGCACCGACCTTGTGCTTCTGGATATCAAGCACATGGATGAAGAGATGCATCAAAAGCTGACCTATGTTACCGGTCGATACACCCGTAATTTTGCCATGTATTTACAGGAGCTGAGAAAGCCAACCTGGATCCGCTACGTGGTGGTGGAAGGGTATACCGTTGATCCACTGTATGCCGCCATGCTGGCAGACATGGTGGAGAAAATGGATTGTGTTGAGAAGGTGGAAATCCTGCCTTATCACAGCCTCGGCGTGCATAAGTGGGATGCCTTCAGTAAAAGCTACGAGCTGGAAACGGTGCGCCCGCCATCCACTGAACAGCTGGATGCGATCAAGGCGGAGTTTGATCAGCGAGGAATTGCTGCGGCTTATTGATGAACTTTTTGTTGGTTTGGTTGGTCCAACGATCGTGCATTTTGACTTTCGTACTTTGCCAGAAGGTGTGTTGATATGTTGCAGCCGTTAGATGCCAGCCGTTCCATTTTTGTCTCATCTTCTGTTGGTGGGGCACCTAATGCTGAGTCTTTAGCTGAAGAGCCTCCTTTGACCCCGGTTTTGAGCAACTTGGGTAGGAAGGTTGAAAATCAAAGTGACAAATCTCTGCCTGATATTCTTTCTCCAGCCTGTGATGAGGCTATTAGGAAGCCAGCTTTGCAAAGAGGAGTGGATGGCATGCAGGCTGGTTTGCCTTTATTGAGGAGGTTGCATAACTTCCCTGATCTTAACTGTAGTGGCAGTCATGCACAAACCTATAGGGGAGAGGTTTGTGACCAGGCCGCTAATTTTAATATGCAGCGGCGGGAGCAGAGTCCCGAAATAACTGTTGATAATAAATCCTTAGATGATAGTTCCACCTGTCATTGTTGTCATTGGGGCGGGTTTAATTGTTTTCCTGCACCAATGGCAATGAATCGAGAGCCAGAAGCGCAATCGCCAGGTAATTCTTCTGATGACTGTTGCGGAGATTGCGGAGATTGTGGAGATTGTGGAGATTGCGGTGGTTGCGTGGTTATGTGATTGTTTCAACCACAAATGTTCATGACGATGGTTTGTCACCCTCTGTCATGAAAGCTTTAGCCACAGAGTCACGGAGACACAGAGGAAAAGCGTTTTTCTGTTCTCCGTGTCTCTGTGCCTCCGTGGCAATTTTCTTTCACGGCAAAGAGCACGGAGTTCACAAAGTATGAGGAAATCTTCTGTGCTCTCCGTGGTTGATCGGGGGTTAGTTAAAAATACGGTTTTCCTGTTCCTGAACCCGGATAAACGTGGTTCGCTTGGACAGTTCTTTCAGTTGCGCGGCACCCACGTAGGTGCAGGTTGAGCGTACGCCACCGAGGATGTCCTGAACGGTTTCAAGGATCGGACCACGGTAAGGTACTTTTACGGTTTTGCCTTCCGAGGCGCGGTAGTTGGCAACGCCGCCAGCGTGCTGGTCCATGGCGGTGGTAGAACTCATGCCGTAGAACAGGCGGAATTGCCGACCATCTTCTTCGACCATTTCGCCGCCGGACTCATCGTGACCGGCAAACATACCACCGATCATGACAAAATCAGCGCCGCCACCAAATGCCTTGGACACGTCACCGGCACAGGTGCAGCCACCGTCGGAAATCACCTGACCACCAACGCCATGGGCCGCATCGGCACATTCAATAACAGCGGACAGCTGTGGATAGCCGACACCGGTTTTAACGCGGGTGGTACAGACGGAGCCCGGTCCGATACCCACTTTAACGATGTCGGCACCTTTCAGGATCAGTTCTTCCACCATTTCTCCGGTAACCACGTTACCGGCAATAATCACCATGTTGGGGTGACGCTGGCGAACACGGGCAACGAACTGGACAAAATGCTCTGAGTAACCGTTGGCTACATCGATACAGATAAAGCGGAGTTTGTTGTTCAGGGACAGGATTTCAGACATTTTGTCGAAATCGTTTTCGGATGTGCCGCTGCTGACCATGATATGGTTTTCAATGCCTTCAGGGGCGTTGTCGAGGAAGGTCTGCCACTCTTCGACGGTGTAATGCTTGTGAACCGCCGTCAGCATTTTGTGTTCAGCCAGGGCGAGAGCCATGGCGAAAGTGCCGACGGTGTCCATGTTGGCAGCAATGACGGGTACGCCGGTCCATTCCTGGTCAGTGTGAACAAATCGGAAGGTGCGCTCCAGGCTTACCTGTGAACGGCTTTTCAGGGTGGAACGTTTTGGGCGGAACAAAACGTCTTTGAAACCCAGCTTGATATCAGCTTCTACACGCATAGTAACTTTTTAATCGCCATCTTGCAGTGCCCTGGCATGGTGATCCGGGGATCATGCAGCAGCACTGGCAACTACGTTGGTTTGGGGAAGTTGGATGTACAAGCGGCCGGACAGCCTGGATGATCAGGGGAGACCCATCTTCGATTAAGAGAAGATGGTGCCAGACCCAACATCTTTTTTAAGGACGAAAAAAATGGGCGTGTTTGACGCTTATACGGCTGAAGTATACCTAGGCGGTTATTGAAATGGAAGCAAGGTGGTGTTTTTGGCATGCTTCCCGCTGCCCGAACAAGCACAAACCGTTTCGGCTTCTTCGGGCAGCGGATAGCGGGGCAGCGTCGCTTTTAATCAATCAGGTTACGGATCTGGGTTTTGATCAGATCGATGGCAATCCTGTTTTTTCCGCCATGGGGAATGATCAGGTCAGCATGCTGGCGTGCAGGTTCAATAAACTGCATATACATGGGGCGAACCGTTTCCAGGTATTGCTTGATAACGGAATCCACATCCCGGCCCCGACTGAGAATGTCCCGCTTCATACGACGGATCAGGCACATATCCAGTGGCGTATCCATAAAGAAGCGCAGGTCAAAGGCTTCCCGGATTTCCGGGTTGGTGAAGAGGAGGATGCCTTCATAGATAACCACGCGGGCAGGGTTTACCTTGCGGGTATCTGTCCGGCGATTGTGCTGGCTATAGTCGTAGAGTGGGACCTCTACTTCCTGACCATTTTTCAGCTTGATCATCTGCTCCAGCATCAGGTCATGATCCATGGACTCCGGGTGGTCATAGTTGGTACGAACCCGCTCCTCCATGCTCAAATGTGTCTGGTCTTTATAGTAGGAATCTTCTGAAATAACACACAGGTGCTCTGACTGGAGCTCTTCCACCAGTGTTTCTGCCAGCAGGCTTTTGCCGGATGCGGAGGCGCCGGCAATGCCGACGAGAATGGTTTTCTGTTTCATGGGGGATTCTGGTTGTTAGCGTCTGTCTACGGGAATAGGGTGTCCGTTGTCGTCTATGGCGACATAGGTGAAAAAACCTTCAGTAACCTTGTGACGTGCTTCTGATTTATACGGGTGGGGCATTACCCACACTTCAAGCTTAATACGCATCGAGGTGTTACCGACGCGAATGATATCAGCATAACAGCAAACCACGTCACCAACCTTCACCGGATGGATAAAGCTCATGGATTCAACGGCAACGGTAGAAATCCGGCTGTTGCAACGGTTTTTCGACGCCAGGCCACCGGCAATGTCCATCTGGGACATGATCCAGCCCCCGAAAATATCACCATTCGGGTTGGTGTCGGCAGGCATTGCCAGTGTGCGCAGAACCAGATCACCCTGTGGTTCACTCATCAGAAAACTCCATACGGGTCGTAACTGGCGGCGAATGCTATGCCGATGGAACAGCCTTGTAAATCCGTATTTCCATGAACGGTTGATGGAAAGTATTGGCATGGAAAACCGTGGACTATTCCTGTATAAGTAGTTAACCAAATGAAATCATATATTTCTGACTAAGTTGTCAGTCACTCTGCGGCGTTGCAACTCCGGTCACATAGCTACGGCTATGCTCCCTGCGTTGCGCCTTGCATAGCAACTGCCCACTTAGCCAGAAATATACGATTCCATTTGGCCAACTACTTAAGTTCCGGCTTTGTGAACTGTGCAACCTGCGTTGATACCTATGACATCCCCACTATTCTCACATTTAACCAATCAGGGGCAGTTAATTGTTCGTAACCAGGCGCTTTTCGAGCTTGAGCATCTGGTGATGATTGGCTTGCCAGCTGATGATCTGGCAACTCATTTGTTGAATGATGGGGTTGGCTATATCACGGCACTCACTGGTGATTTCAGTACTTATCGACGTCTGCTGCCTTTGCAGGCCCGGCTGGAAGACCGCTTCTCCCTCAGTTTTGCGCCGATCCTGTCGATGGATTTTGCCCGGCCTGTTGATGGTGTTTTGCTGTTTCTCCAGAAAAGCAAACCATTAATGGACTTCTGGCTGGGGATGGTATTGAGCTTTTTGCCGGAAGGTGTGCCCATTTGGCTGGTGGGAGAGAACGATGAAGGGATCAAGTCCTGGAAAAAGCGGCTCAAGAACAGTTTTGACTATGTTAAAAGTGTCGATAATGCCCGTCACTGTGTATTGCTGGAAGCTTCAGAGCCGTTGCAAAAGCCGGAGAATTTTATCCTTGAACCGTGGTTTGAGACGTTTTCTGTCACGGCTGGCCCGGTCAATATGGACATTACCTCATTACCCGGCGTGTTCAGCCATGGTCGTCTGGATAAGGGAACCCAGGTTCTGTTGGCAACGCTGGATAAAGTGCCTTCAGGCAAGGTGCTGGATTTTGGTTGTGGCGCTGGGGTGATCTCCGCTTATATTAATACTCTGCCCGGTGAGTATGATATTACCCTGGTGGATTGTGATGCCCTGGCATTGGCCAGCAGTACCAAAACCATGAGCGCCACAGGGCGAAACTCTTTTGCGGTACTGCCCAGCGATGGCCTGTCAGAAGTGACAGGGCAGTTTGATCTGATTATCTCCAACCCACCGTTTCACCAGGGCGTAAAAACCCACTATGAGGTGACAGAGCAGTTTCTTGCCCAGTCATGTCAGATGCTTCGCCC
The DNA here is from genome assembly GCF_002864045.1 of Endozoicomonas acroporae. GTDB lineage: Bacteria > Pseudomonadota > Gammaproteobacteria > Pseudomonadales > Endozoicomonadaceae > Endozoicomonas > Endozoicomonas acroporae. The sequence continues at coordinate 14,833 of NZ_PJPV01000089.1, read as the reverse complement.
GGGTGGGGAGCTTCGTATTGTTGCCAATAGTTTTCTGCGTTATCCGCCCATTATTCAGAAGGCTTTTGGCCACTGTGAGACATTGCTCACCCGGGATGGGTTCTCGGTTTATCGGGCGGTGAACAGATACTGAAATTTCTTGCTTTCAGTTGCCTGAAAGGTTATTCACGACATTGTTCCACTGTAAGCTATTCATGAATCGCCTGACCGTATTAAGATAACCCAAGGGCTTACCTTAAGAGTGAGGCGCGACCATGCATAATAAAATTAAACCAGCGTGGGTATTTTGCGGCGTGTTTCTGGTCACGTTGCTATGGGCAATGGAGTTTGATAACCGGCCACGAGCCCGACTGGCCATTCCCTACTCATCCGACCATCTCAATTCATCAGCCAGTGAGCAGGTCACGCAAAGTGACCGGAACATTGGCCTGAAGTCTGACGAATTTACATCGAATATCATTGCGGACCACTAGCACACGGTTTCAATGCAATTGATGGTCTCCTTCTTTTAATGATTCCCAATCTCCGTTCGTCCTGAGCGGAGTCGAAGGGCGTAAACACCATACCTTGAAAAAGACTGTGCCAATCACCCTTCGACTTCGCTCAGGGTGAGCGGAGATTGTACACATCAAACTCATCGCAATGATGTGCTAGAGAGCCAGATAATAAGGTGACATCAACTGCCTGGTTTCTTCCGTGTAGTGAGGAGGCTGGGTATATATAGTGACCGTCTCCTCGTGTGTTTTCAGAGGTTTATCCCGGCTTAACACCAGGATATAGCGGTGGTTCCCATGACGGCTGGAAGAACGCAGCCCAATCTGCTTTATCAGACCCAGTCCTTCCGTGGCAGCCGCTCTCAAAAAATGCTGTGTGAATTCCACGGGCAGTAAAATCCAGGCTTCGCCAGTGGTCGCCAAATGCCGGGAAATTACCCTGGCAAGATCCGTAAAACTCAGGCTATCGGTATGACGGGCCATGTTTCGTCGCTGGTCGTCCCCCTTGAAGGATTGCTGAAAGAAAGGCGGGTTCGAAATGATACAGTCAAAGCGTTGCTGACTGGTGGCAGAGAATATCTGGATAGCGCTATTGACCAGTTGAAGCTGATCGACCCAGGGACTGGCGGCAAAGTTACGGACCGCTTGTTGTGACGCTTCTTCATCCAGCTCCACGGCCGTGATTTTCCCATTGCAGTTCTGAGCGGCCATCAGGCTGAGCAACCCGGTGCCTGCACCAATATCCAGAATGGACTGGCTATGTCGTAAGCCGGATGACTCAGCAATAAGCGCACCAAAGATGCAGGCATCCGTGGTGACTTTCATGGCGCATTCACCCTGGTCAATTCTGAACTGCTTAAAAGCAAAGTAGCTGTTTCTGGCCATGACGTTTATTTTCTACTCAAGTGCTGCTGAGCCAGAACGGCAACAATAATCATAATCAAGCCAGCATAGGTGGCCGGATAGATAGACTCACCAAGAATATTGGCGATGAAAATCAGTGATAGAAACGGACTAAGGTAGCTGATATTGCTGACCATGGCAGTATTGTCCGCCAGTTTAAGGGCTTTCAGCCACAGGATATAAGCAAAGCCCATTTCAATCAGACCAACATAGGCCGCTGCTGCCAGACCTTCAGAGGCAATGGGCCAGAAATCGGAGAAGAGGGCGGTGGCAGCAATAATCCAGGGCAGTCCACAGAGGAAGCAGATCAGCAGGCCAACCACAGGATCCCCTTCGCGCCGGGTATTCAATAGCCAGTAAAGCGCCCAGATAATGGTGCTTGACAGTGCCAGAATAACACCGATGGGACTGGCGAAATTAAGATTTTCAAACTCCCCACGGGTACAGATAAGCAATACTCCCCCGTAGGCCAGCAGGCAGCAGAGCAGGCTGGTAAGCGACAGTTTTTTGCCCAGCAAAGGAACGGCAAGCAGGGTCAGCGCCATTGGCCAGCTGTAGTTTAATGCCTGCGCCTGTTGCGCCGGAAGCAGGTCGTAAGCGCCGAACAGGGCAACGTGATAGAGAAAAGGGTTTAACAGCCCCAGGGCCAGAAATAATCCCGATGATTGTTTGAATTGGGAGACGACTAAACCAGCCTTTCCCTGAATCATGACAATGATGCTAAGCAGGGTGGTGGAGGTTGCCACGGACCAGAATACCAGCTGCCATGGGTCAAGATATTTAAGGGCTATTTTAAAGGCGGTGGCAATGGTCGACCACAATAAGGCCGTGGCCAGGGCGTAGAAACAGGCTTTGCTATTGTCTGTCATGGATGCTGCTTGGAGACGTTGGGTGAGTAGGTTTGAGTATTGACCAATACTATCTCACAGGCCCCAAAAGAAACAGGTAAGGAATTGTCGCGAAATAAGTTCCGCCGTTGACTGAGACTTGCTCGCTTCCCGCTTCCCGAAAAAGCACAAGTGGCCTGTCTTTTTCGGGCAGCGGGTAGCGCTTATTGAAATGTCGAAGTTATTAAACAACAGTTCATGAATAGTTAATGAAGGTTACCCTTCAATGGAGATGGTCACGTGACGGTTGTTTCTCCGGCCTTCTCTGGTTTGATCTCCGCTCTCCAGTACACCACCGGCCACGGCTTTGATGCGATTGCCATTGACGCCACGCTCTTCCAGGTATTGTTTGACACTTTCAGCCCTGCGCAGTGCCAGTTTTCGGTTGTGTTCCAGCGGGCCGGTTGAATCGGTGTAACCAACAGCTGTCAGATGAATGTCAGACTGTTGTTTGGCAACATCTGCGATTTTGTCCAGCGCCTGACGACCCGGCGGGTCAATGTCTGCTTTATCAAAGCCAAAGTAAACCATTCCCAGCTCTCTCTGTAGTGGGCAGCCATCCGCATCGACGGGAATGCCTTCGGGGGTATCCGGGCACTTATCAATGTCATCGGGAACACCATCCCCATCACTGTCGATCGGGCAGCCATATTGGTTAACTGCCATATCGACGGGGGTATTGGGGCAGCGATCCATATTGTCTGGTACACCATCACCGTCGGAATCGGGGCAACCGTGAGCATCCACTGTGACACCGTAAGGGGTATTGGCGCACTTATCCAGGTAGTCAGGAACCCCGTCATTATCGGAGTCTACCGGGCAGCCACTGTGATCGACGGTTATGCCTTTGGGTGTGTCTGCACAGCGGTCTTTGCTATCGGGAACACCATCGTGATCACTGTCACTGCCAGTCAGCGCACAGATAGCGGTACCGACCAGGGCACCACCTATAGCACCGTAAGCGGCCGATTTACCTCTGTCGGATGAACTCGTACTGTTGGCTGCGGCGCCAACAAGACCGCCGGTACCCGCCCCGATCAGGGCGCATTGGCTCCACCGGTTCAGATGGCCATCACTGGCGCAGCCAGTAAGAAAAAGGGTGATGATGAACAGTGTTAGTGTTTTAAGGGGAGTGATGAAGGGCATGGATCAAACTCCGGGTGTGTCAAGTTAGGGAAGTGTTGACGTCTAATCGGGTAGGGATTTCTCGTGCAGATAAAACAGACAGGTTATTGGATGACTGGAAGCTTCGAGTATAGGCCAAAATATTCACTGCCAGAGTCTCTTTCCATATGAAATGAGCCTGTTGTTTTCCATGATCAGATTATGAAGCCAATTACAGGTGCTTATCTTTATTGGCAGACAACCGATAACCATGACCATGAAAACCAGGATCGTTGTTTATCCTGGCTCCGGGTCTTTATCAAGGCGGAAATATTAAGATGACAAATGTCCAGGCCGTTGCCATTCATGAGCTTGAGCAGAGTATTGGTGAAACTGAATTTTTGCGAATTCCGGAGTTGGTTATTGATGCTGGTGAAACGGTGTGCCTTCAAGGCGGGAATGGCTCTGGCAAAACCACCCTGTTAAGAACCCTGATGGGGCTTGTCCGCTATAACAGTGGCGATCTGATGGTTCTGGGCAATGATATGAGAAAAATTGGTACCTCCTCTCTGGAAAGACTCCGTGCCGACTCTATCGGATTTATTTTTCAGCATTATCGGCTGGTGCCATATCTAAGTGCTTTCGATAACATTTTGTTGCCCTGCTATTTCTCAGCGAAAAGGCGGTATGAAGCAGAAAGGAAATCTGAAACGGCCGCCAAGGATGCCATTCGTCTGATTCGCAAGCTCAGCTTAACAGACCCGTCACGGCTATCAAAAAATGCTGCCCAATACAGCGCCGGTCAACAGCAACGCTTTGCCATTGCCCGTGCGCTGATTGGCAAGCCTGAAATGGTGTTGGCGGATGAACCGGCTTCGGCTATGGATTGCAAGGGGAAGAAAGCCGTTTACCAGCTGTTACAGGATGAGTGTCGTGCAAGTGGAGCCACACTGATCTGTACCACCCATGATGAAAACGGCATTGATGGTTTTGACCGGTATGTGAACATGGATACCTTGAACCAGGCAAGGGAGCGCGAAAACCGATGGTCATTATGAAGATTATGCGCAGAAGCCTTGGTCAGAGAGCCGGACGCACAACCATTTCGATTCTGGCTCTTGCTTTCAGCATTGCGCTTCTTCTGGTGATCAGCCATATTCATGAAGCCGTACGATCATATGCACGACAGGTGTCTTCAGGTGCAGACCTGATTGTCGGAGCACCTTCGCAGCCGGCACATCTGGTCCTTTACAGCCTTTTTCGCATTGGCCCTCCTCCACCGGTAATATCCTGGGATCTCTATGAAGCCATTGCTGGCCTGAAGGATGTGGAGTGGGCTGCGCCGGTGTCTACCAACGAAAGTCATCTTGGATATACAGTGACTGGCAGTACTGCACGTTATATGGAAACGTTGCAACTGAAAGTCCTTAATTTTATTGGCAATGGATCAGGCACGGAGTTCAGAAATCATCGTTCGGCATTTATTGGTGCCAGACTGGCGGGAGACTACCAGCCCGGAGAAACCCTGAAGATAGCCAATGGCTTTTCACCCTCATCAAAAGATGAGTATCAAACGCCAGTTATTATTCAGGGGGTTTTAATGGAAACCGGAACCTCACTGGACAGTAATATTTTAATTCCTATTGAAGGGCTGCGAAAAATCCGAAAAGCCCATGGCATAAAAACTGATCACCTTAATTTCATTTTGATAAAATTGCGCCATCGTCACTCCCTCTTTAAGGTGCAGAAAGAACTGAAGTCAACCTTCAATACACCACTTGAAGTAGTGATTCCTGCGTTAGAACTGGAAAAGCTTGGGCACTATCAGCGAATGCTCAATAATGTGTTTATGGCCATGAGTTTTATCATCGGATTGCTCTCTTTGATGATGATGTATTTTAATCTTTCTGCCGGTTTTGCCGAGCGAAAACAGGAAGTCGAACTGCTACGAATGGTAGGGGTAAGCCCGTGGCAGCTGGCAGTCCTGACATTGGCAGAACCGATGCTGCAAATCCTGTTTGCTCTTTGTTCTGGTGTTGTTCTCTATAAAGTATCGACTCTGTTCCTGGGAAGCTGGATTCCTGTTGTGAGCAGCATCGCACTGCCTTTTGAACAGCTGCTTTGGTTGTTGTCGCTGTTTTTACTGGGTTTTCTGGTGGCCTGCCTGCCGGCATGGCGAATCTATGGTTTTTCCCGAAGAACTTAGATTGAATGGTTTAAGGCGGCATCCATGGATGGGGCTGCCACCATAAACGTTGAGAAACCTTTTATTTGTTACTGTCGTATACCTCCATCTTTTATACTACAACCTGACATAGAGTTCATCACGTTGGCAGAATTCAAACGTCAACCGATCTATATCTATTAATGGTCGTAGGCAAGCTACATGCCCTGTTAAAAATCATAGCAATAATGTCTGGCAAATTATGAGAAAAATACTCTAAAAAATATTGAAACCAATTAAAGGTGGCCAAAGTCTATGGTAAGTGTCTACTAAAGAAAAAAGAGGTTTTTATTTATGGACAGCATGTCATCTTTACCAGCCACCACCCAGCCATTGACAACCTCTGTAAATCCACCGGGTTCAAATGGTGTGGCAATAACCGTTTCTTCCAATATAGCTGGAACGGATACCGTAACAGTGGCCTCAGGGGATACGAAGAATGAAATGCCAGACAAAGCACCAGGAGAAGAAGGAGGGGCTGTAGGTGATTCAATAAACGATAAAACCGTTAAGGAAACCAAAGCCGACGCTCAAATGAGTGACAAGGGGGCAGGTGATGTAGAAGAAACGGGCTCTGAAGAGAGTGCAGCAGACGCAGGAGTAACTCCGAAAGAGTCTGATGAAAAGGAACAGCTTAAATCAATGACAGACAAGCTCCAGTCTGCTCAAATAGATGATGGCTCAGAGGCTCCGGAAACAGCTGCAGAGCAACCCGAACTGGAGAAAAATGACTCTCCGGAGACTGAAGGTGAGACTCAGGGCGCAGATGAAGGTGCGGAACCTGAAGAAAGCATCGAAAACACGCAAGAAGAAGGAAAAAAGGAGGAAAGTTGATGGTGTCTGGCTCTTGCGATGTGCTGAAAGCGATGGCTTGTTAATTGGCTGTTTTAGCAAGAGATGGTTTAAAACTGAGTTTCAGAAGAGCCTTGTTGTCAACCAAGGTATCTTCTGCTGAAAATGGTCGTGTAGATTATTGTCAGACTTTTGCTTTGCTCTCTCATTGATCAATTCGCTATTACTGCACAATAGCAGTGCAGTCTATCCTCCAACAAGCTCATAGTATTCCATTGGCGATTTCTCTGCGTTCCCATTGATAACCTCGCTATCAGTTCACTGTTGTGTTTCACGAGGTGTCCGGAGTCATTATATCACCTCAACTGGTATGAAATTTGTATACTAAAATAATAAGCATCATGGGTAGACAGTCTGAACTGGAGGTGACAGTATGTCCGACTTGCCAGTGAAAAATATTTCTCAACGTTCAAGGAGTGAACATGGATAAAGAGCATCGAGAGTCAAGTACGAATTTGGAAGGCTCCGAGAAGAAACTAAGTTTTGTTATCAATGCTACAGAAGATCGTGTCAGCCGCCTGCGCCAGGCATACCTTGATGGGACGTTGATAGTTGACAGTGAGCGTCTCGCCGAAAAAATGCTTGCCTTTGAGCAACAGCTTGAAATCGTGTTTCCCGAAAAAGACAGCCCCTGAGTCAATTTACGCCAGTTAGAAATCCTTTATCCTGCCAAGGCTTGATCATCCACTGTGAATGAAGTACGCTTCAATCGCGGTCATAAAGGTGTATGCCTTGGTATCTGTCCGATTACGCATGCTCCCATGGCACAGCTGGATAGCGCAGCCCCCTCCTAAGGGGCAGGTCGGAGGTTCGAATCCTCCTGGGAGCGCCATAAAAATCAAAGAGTTAGAGGCTTATAACCACTAACTCTTTTTTGTTTTCTGGGGTTGGGTGTAGGTATGGGTGTAGGTTTCTATTTTGCTTTACGTGGGATTTCCTGAGACATTCAGCTGCAACAGCCTTTCAATCTCTTCGTATCACCAGCAGCTATGATCAGCTCTTGAGTTCAAAAGCTTACTTCAGCATGTCGGTTATCATCGTTCGATTTGCTTCCAAAGACTCTTTGGTTACTTTGAGTCGGTAGCCTTTCCTTCTTATGGTATTCCAGTAGGTCCAGGTTTTTTGCCAGAAGTTCATCCACTTCACTGGTTTGTGGAGGGTGAAAGTCTCATACTGACAAGTACTATGGATCTACTTTATTAGGAAATGGGATGACATTGCGGTTATGACCGCTGATCTTGGCTCGATAGGTAACCGACAGAAGCCGCCAGCCCTTATCAAACCAGTCGCTCTGGATTAAAGACCTGAGCGTCAGAATCCCTTGGCCTCCCGGATTCTCCACCGCATTCCCGAACATTTCATGCGCTGAGTAACCAGTGTTTTGCATGCTGCTTCAATCACTCCAGTGCCGATGGGAAGACTTTCTGACAAATGCTCTACGTACTTCATCCGTGGGCTATTTTTTCTGAAGTATTCCAGTTCGGTCTTAAGCTTGGATCGGCGCGGGTGTTTTTTGTGTTGGTAAGTCAGGACCTTGATGACTTTATCAATTCCGCCAGTTTCTTCTTTCAGAATATGCCGGTACGTTTTGAACTTCTCTTTAGCCTTTGGACTATTTTCACCGTACGACAGATCAAAGGCTTTCTTCAGGTGCTCTGCCGCATGGTAAAAGTCGATAATTTCATGACCTTCAGGTAACTCTCTGGAGAGATATGTCCAGTTATCTTTGGCTCCATCTGCGACTTTCACCAATGTCAGACCCGGCTTTTGTTCAAGGACCTTATTCAGGTGATTCTTGATGGACTGTTTCAATGTCTCCTTTTTGCTCTCGGGCATTCGCCCCATCCTTATGGTGGATAGCCGATTACCCAGATCATCATAAAACGACAGCGTTCCACAACTGGCTTCCTGACAACCCGCAGGGCCTGTGGTACGCTTGCCTTCAGCCGCTCCCTTGTCCCGTTTTTCCTGACGCTTTCCGTCCTTCATAGGTAGCATTACACCATCAAGAGAGGCCGCTACCGTCACTGCATTGGCCGGAACCTGAAAGTTGTCTGCCAGAATATACTCAAAAGGTTCAAGATACTGTTCCCACCGTTCACTGAGTTTTGCAGGAAGACGAGCCAAAGTACTGGCCGACGGTTTCATATTTCCCAGCAGCTCAAGAAGGCTTGCAACTTCGGTTGGTGGCAACTGAGCCACCATCCATGCCGCTTGCTTTGCCGCCCTGGGTAACCAGAATCCTTCAACAATCCCTGCCTGGAGTTCCAGGGGGACTATACATTTGCTTCCTGAGCCGGATCGATACAGGGTTCGCTTTACCCGGACAGGGCCAGCAGCAGATTGGTATGTTTGATGATTTTGAGCCACCCTGCGATAAACGGTGCCCTTGACCTCAATAGAAGGTTCATTGACGTCCAGTTTTTGGAGGTCTTCAGAGAGAATCTCCTGCTCTGCAAGAGCCATGAGGTTATGCAGTTCATTTTCGTAATCCTCCCAGTGGAGCTCATGGCATGACTGGCGAAGAAGAGATAACCGATGTTGCAGCATCTCGATTGCAGGGCAGTGATTACTAGCGGGAATGGTCAGTGGGTGACATACTTCCATGGAGGGCGGCCTCTCGCAGATGATTCTTTTGTCACATGAAAATCATAGCTGCGTTTGGTCGCCTTTGTTGTTCGGGTATTTTGGCTCCGGGACGTAAATCCTGTGCTTCAGGGTCTGTAGTTGTGCTCAGTATGAGACTTTCACCCATATAAAAAAGTTGAAAATTATTATTATTGGAACTTCAAGACTTTACCGAGAAAGCTAAGCTGGTTTTTTATAAGTTCAATCTGACTGCTACCAGAGCGAACAGTAAGATGGTCGTCGTCTAGGCTGACAAGATCAAAGAGGTGGTAGCCGGAACGCATACGAAACATTATTGCGATTTTATCAGAGGCAAGAATGATTTCAGTAGGGTCTACAATGGCATAGCCCCGTGATTCTGGCCAGGCTTCTGTTGGGGCATCCAACTCGATAGCAACAGACTGATAGGTAATACCGGCGGTTGTAACCTTCTGCTGCTTTGGTAATTCTCCTGAGACGGTACCAATAACAGGCAGCATGAGTTCCTGATCAGCATACGGGAAGCGCAACTTTTCATAAGCGGCCATCTTCTCAGCTTCATCGTAATACAGGTCGATATCAGGCTCGATGTCTTCCGGTTTGCACTGTAATGCCCGGGCAAAGCGGATAATGGCATCGGTATTCAGGGAGACCTTGCCATTCATGTATTGAGACACAGCCCCCTGACTTTTAAAACCCGTCAGTTTTCGTAATGTTTCCTGGGTAAGCCCAAGCTCATCTTTTTTGCGCTGATAGATGCTCTTGAGCCGTGCCGAGCGAGCCTTGTGGGTTTCTGTTACTACCCTGTTTATAGCTGTTTTTCCCTTGTTGTCTGTAGTCATTACTTCCTTCGTCTTTAAGTAGTTGGCCAAATGGAATCGTATATTTCTGGCTAAGTGGGCAGTTACTATGCAAGGCACAACGTAGGGAGCATAGCCGTAGCTATGTGACCGTAGTTGTAACGCCGCAGAGTGACTGTCCACTTAGTCAGAAAATACGATTTCATTTGGTTAACTACTTATGTTCATCAATACAATACTCCTCAGACATCCCGTCCCGGGATATCTCAGCCGGCAGTCCTGGCAACTCATCGAACAGAACAATATTTAATTTTAGCGTCCGTAAATACTCCGGCTCACTATCCTCCGCAGCAGACGGCTGGTTGGCAGTAGTCCTCTCACGGATTACATTCGCCAATGTGCCCTCTAACTGTAGAGGTCATCTCCTGGCGGTCACTATCCAGTGTGTTACCAGACAGGCGCTAGACAAGTTGAGCTATATGCCGTTGACTTAGCTGAGGCTCTTCACGAAGATTTATACGAAGTAATGCCTGACCAGGAACCCCCGGGTCTATTGTTTCTAATGTTTCTGGCTCACGCAAACAGCACGAACAAAAAATCCTTTTTATACAACGCATAAAGCCCGACCCTCTTTCCCCAGAACTCCCTTGAACTGAGTCCTCACGAGGCCTGCCTTGCACAGTCCAAAGGTCATAACTTGCGGCTCTTGCTTTCACTGAAATCACTCCTCTTAACTGTTAGACATAAGTTATGCTTTCTAGCCGACAATTGGACTCCACAACCCAGGGATTTATCCTTCTAGCCAATAAAAAAAACCTTGCCACGAAGACACGGAGAAAAGAAAAGCTGTTTTTCTGGGGGATTTTATTGACAGGGGGCTGAAGGAGCAAAGAACCATAAATATTTGCCGCCCGATGGTAGAGTCAGGGGCTGCTTTAGCAGTGATGGGGAATCATGAGTTTAATGCGATCTGTTATGCCACTCCAGACCCATTAAAAGAAGGGGAGTACCTCCGGCCACATACCAAACCAGGCAACCAGAAATCTCACCAGGCTTTTCTGGATGAATTCCCGCTGGGATCACCCCAGCATACAGAGGTTATTGAGTGGTTTAAGACGCTTCCGGTATTTCTCGACCTTGGAGGTATCCGGGTGGTTCATGCCTGCTGGCATCAGGAAAGCCTTGAAGTGGTTAAACCCTGGCTGGATGACAGAAACTGTCTGCTTCCTGAAGCTTATGCGTTGGCATCGAATAAAACACATTCACTCTACACTGCCATTGAGTACCTGTTAAAGGGCGTTGAAATTGATCTGCCCGATGGTATCAGCTTTAAAGATAAAGACGGAAAAGAGCGAACAGCGGCACGTATTCGCTGGTGGGAGACACAGGCTGAAACCCTGGCTGATGTGGCGATTGGCCCGGGCATGGAATCATTACCAGACACCCCCGTTGCCACTGAACATTTTCATTACCATGATTCGGTGCCGGTCTTAATTGGCTGGCTCGGGTTGATGATCTGATGGTGATGGAGTGGAGTTAATCTCATGGCGCTTAATTCGCTGAGCTACTTCTTCAGCGTATCTCCAGCCAAAGGACTTTAATTTCAGGCTGTACTTTTCTGACTCAACACTCCACTCTTTGTTAGGAATATATTTCAAGAGTGCGGTATCAGCGATCAAGTTATTAAAGTCATCGTTGGCAATGTAGATGCAATTATAGAAAATAATCCTGAGTTCATCTGAGGTCAGTCGTCCCCGGACCATTTTATAGAATGATCTCTTGCTGTCTTCATCAATGGTGGAAAGGTGTATAAATTTAAGTAAGTGGTAAATTGACCGAAGGTAATGGCTGAAATTATTATCATATTTATTTCTTAGTTGATTATAAGCTTCTTGAAAGGATTCTTTATCTCTTGGGTAAACTCCTGAAGATGGTCCTGTAAAGTCAGGATTCGAGGCGTACAGCTCTTGTAATAAGTAGTTAACCAAATGAAATCATATATTTCTGACTAAGTGGGCAGTCACTCTGCGGCGTTGCAACTCCGGTCACATAGCTACGGCTATGCTCCCTGCGTTGCGCCTTGCATAGTAACTGCCCACTTAGCCAGAAATATACGATTCCATTTGGCCAACTACTTAGATATGAGAAGCAATCAACGCCGTGGATAAATTTGTTATTTTTTTCATCGAATATTCGGAGAGAACGGGTGAGGTTGTTATGGATCTGGAGTATTTGTATAAAACTACTCTCAAATCGTTGCTGCTTGATTTCCCTGTTTTGGATTTCGAGCTCCATCTCTTGCTTTTGAAGCTCTTTTCTCTGAGTCTCAAGGCTTTCTCGCTGAAGTAAGAGTGTATATATTAAGCCCGCAAGTCCAAGCCCGGAAAATAGTGAGTTAATGACTCCAAACATATCACCAAGTTCAGCATGGTTTGGGGTTTTATATAATAGGATGCCGGACCCAAGCCATGCTGAAATGATTAATAGTGCAGATGAAATTAGGATGGTGTTGTTTCTTTTCATTTTTATTTCTTATTAGTTTTTCACAAGTAGTCGAGTTCACTTATTTTGCATGATGATTCATGGAATCATCATAAGGTGGGTGAGTAGGGTTTAAACTCTTCATCATCAAAAAGTTTACACCGAGGTTTGGTATCTTCTGTCTTGACTGTCAGTGTGCACATCAGCTGATAGTACAAAGGCGCATCGTCATTAACCCGGTTAACCGCAAGCGTCAGCTCAGCGTCCTGCCCGATCAATCGATGGATGCCCTTTGCCAGATATCGTGGGCAATAACCGATGATCTCCGGTGTTTCGCTGGTGCGAATAGCGAGCGCCATCTGGTCTGCCGGGTTCTGAATATCCTGCATCAGCAAAAGCGGATCGCCGGGTTGCAGCGTTTTGATTCGGGTTCGGGCGGAGTCCGAGGCGTAGCGTACGCCATGAACAAAAAAGTCGAATTCAAAGGAGCCCGTCGTATTCTGCTGCACTTCAGGAAAGACCTGCAAATTGTCGGTACTTTTAATACCACCGGTTTTGGCCAGAATAAGCAGTGGGCAGTGTTGTCCTTCCAGGCCCAGCCAGGATAATAACAGCTTATACTCAGGTCGACGCTCTGATAGCAGCCGGTTGGCAAACAGGGGGAATAACCGTTCAGACTGATAAATCTTGGTTAAATCCTCCATACCGGTAAATGGTGTAAACCGTTCACTATGGCCAGCTCCCCGGGTGTATTGAAACTGGTAATGGTCGCCGTTCCGGGTCAGCTTGCCCACCGGGTGCCACTCTCTTTTTAACGGGTCCTGCCAGGCTAAAAATACGCTGTTCACTGGCGAGTGCATAGTAGGCTCCTTCTATTTTCTAACATCATTTGTTCGGCAAATTGAATGGCTAAGGGTGTTGTTACCTCCTCTGGTATTCGCCGTAGCAGCTGACCTGTTTCGGCCTCGTCCAGCAGACTGAGTTTATTCAGCCAGAACTCAGCAGCCCGGGGCTGCATTTCACTGGCAATTAGAAAAGCATCCATGGTTTTCAATGGTTTCTTGTCGGCTTTGGACTTATAGAGCGCGCAACTGGCTTTCCTGACGTATGCCGCAACGGAAAAGCCCCGGTCCTTAGTGGTCAGACGCTGCTGTCGCGTTTCATCCCGTTCTGTGCAGCCAAGGCTGGAAGCGTGATCATAGGTTGGGCAAAGGTACTCCCATCACCCGGGCTACCGTGTGCTCCCTGACCCGGACAAACCGTTGTTGATCATCGCCGGAGTAGGTATTGTCACTGGACATTAACAGCTGGTTACCCAGCGTCATCCGCCAGCGGGTGCGGTCCGTAATAATGCTCGGGCTGGTGACACCAATATTGCCCTGAAAGCGGGCCATCTCATAGGTGGCGTGTGGAATACCCAGCTTCAGGCATAGTTGCTCTGCCACCTTTTCCGACCAGTGCTCCCCGGTTAACAGGCGTGACTTTTTAAACAGCCATTTCTGTTCCTGCCAGGTGTACCAGGATTTCTCCTTGGTGCCGAGGTCCTCCGGCGAGTCCATCTCTTCCCTGATATCGATGATTTTATAGGGTGCTGTCACGCCGGGGTTCCTGGTTTTCTTGTGTTATTGGGTTATTTAACGGTGACCTGGCCGTTCATTAGCATGGGGAGGAGCCAGTCTCGAAGAGCTTCCATATTTGCCGTTTCTTGTTGACACTCAGCGATTTTGTCATAGACAGGGTTTAAGATTGCAGAGATTGAGTTCAGTAGTTCATCGTCTTCCGGCAATGCTATCTGAAGGTTCAAAATATCTTCAGGCGATATAGAAGGATATGATGATTTTGATGTTTCTGATATGCGAACCAGCTTCTCTGTGCAGTCGGTACTGGTTATGAGGTGATAAAAAATAATGTTGAAATCAATATTATCTTTATGTGAAAACACGGCATAACCAGTAGACGCAACCATGTTATCTACTGGTTTTTTTATTATTCCGTAATGGCACTGATTAGGGCGCACTGTTGAATATAAAATGTCGTTCTTACCAACCAGCATATTTGCTCGGCTCGGTATTTTATCTGTTCCGAACGTTAGCAGCTGGAGTGAATCTAGCATGTTTTTGGTTAGGCTTGATGTATCAAGATACATAATGTTCGAGAATGTATGTTTTTTTCCCAACTTTTTCTCGTTGCAATTTAGGTGTTGTGTTAGCTGGCTCACCCTCCACCTCGCTGGGATCTCTCGCTTCAGCACCTCATTGTAGGCCATCTTGCCACCAGAGGATTTGTAGGGTTTGCCATTGGCATCGGGGAATTCGAACTGTACAAACCAGTAGTCGTACAGGGTTTTGGCCATGGCTTCCAGTTCGCTGTTGATGCGGTTGTTGAGTTCGATTTTTTTATCGATGGCTGACAATACTTTAGCTGTAGATCGTTGATAATCTATGTAACCATTCGCTAAATCTATTATTCAAGCATCAATAG
>NZ_PJPV01000088.1 GCF_002864045.1 Endozoicomonas acroporae | reverse complement strand
CCCGGTAGCTATGTTCGGACGGGATAACCGCTGAAAGCATCTAAGCGGGAAGCCCCCTTCAAGATGAGACTTCCCTGGAGACATGATCTCCCTGAAGAGCCGTTAAAGACGATGACGTTGATAGGTTGGGTGTGTAAGCGCTGTGAGGCGTTGAGCTAACCAATACTAATGACTCGTGCGGCTTGACCATATAACGCCAAAGCGATTTGCGAATCAGTTGACGGTGGTCAGTGACCAGTTGTCAGTTGGAGCCATACGCAAGAGTGTACAGCAAGAAAGCTTAAATACTGGATTCCAGAGCAAGGACAGCTTATAGCCTACAGCTTAAAGCTTCCGGCTAAAAAGTTTAGCCTGGCGACCATAGAAGGTTAGAACCACCTGATCCCATCCCGAACTCAGCAGTGAAATGACCGATCGCCGATGGTAGTGTGGGGTCTCCCCATGTGAGAGTAGGTCATCGCCAGGCACCATTTTTACCTTGAGTTTTCTCAAGGTTGTAAACCCCGATAGAGCAATCTATCGGGGCTTTTGCATTGTAGCGAAAGAATATCACTCGACATTAATTGCCCGAAGAAGGTGACCAAAGTAGCCGCCGGTATCACCGCCTGCCCAGCATTCAGTGTTCTCATCTTG
This sequence comes from Endozoicomonas acroporae, assembly GCF_002864045.1. Taxonomy (GTDB): domain Bacteria; phylum Pseudomonadota; class Gammaproteobacteria; order Pseudomonadales; family Endozoicomonadaceae; genus Endozoicomonas; species Endozoicomonas acroporae. The sequence goes on along the minus strand of NZ_PJPV01000088.1, from coordinate 44,311 downwards.
GCAGGAGGGTATATACTCCTGGCATATAGTGCTGGGTGTTGTATATACAGGGCTGATATCCATATCTAAATACCCTTCGGGATGAAAAATGCGTCCTTTGTACTGCCCTTCCATAGCGACAAAGCCTTTTACGTAAATGTCTTCTTCTACGGGGTAAGATGGCATTTCCATGTCATGTGAATAACAGGCAATAAAGCCATTGATGTCTCCTTCTTCTACCTGGATTACTGGTATTAGCAAGCCATACAACTTTATGTTCCCCGTTTTCCATGGTTGAGCAGGTTCCGCAAAGCTGAAAAAGCTAATACAGAGAAGTGTTGCAAAGAATATGCTTAAGTGTGTTTTTCTTGTCATGGGTATGATCCTCAATAGTCTGTTCAGGGAGTTTGATAGAAAGATCGTACCTTTAGTTCCCTGCAAAGGTGATAACAGGCCGGTCAGTGGTGCTGACACAATCATGTCGGTTTGCAGTGATTTCCATGGTTATTTCAAATATGCTGCATTCACATAATTTTGTGATGGACAGGCAGTACATTGATGATAAGAACCGCCAAACCAGATGATTGTGCCCAGATAGCGGATATCTACAACACCTATGTTTTGCACAGTACGGTTACTTTTGAAGTTAATCCTGTGACCCCTGAAGAGATCGGGAAAAGGCTGGAGAAAGCACACTGTTTTCTGGTCTATGAACAAAAGGGTGAGGTGCTCGGCTATGCCTATGCTGCCCATTATCATGCTCGGGCCGCCTATCGGTATACGGCGGAAGGTTCCATATATTTGCGCGATGGTGCTGGTGGACGTGGCATGGGTACCTTGTTGTATCAGGCGTTATTCAGTGCGGCAAAAGCGTTGGGTATTCGGGAAATGATTAGCGTGATTGCCCTGCCCAATCAGCGCAGCGAGGCATTGCATCAGAAACTGGGGTATAGAAAGGTGGGAGTGATGGAGCGCTGTGGTGTTAAGTTTGATCAGATTATTGATACATCCATCTGGCAGCGTTCATTAATAGAAGAGCATGGGTGAGTAGTTGTGCAGCAGATAAATACCTGTTGCACCGTGTTATTCTCAGGCTGCTGCTTCAATCCGTGGAAATGGTCAAGTGTGACAGGGAATTATCGTCCCCTCCCTGATGACCATGCATCTTTATGAGCAGGCGCATGTTATTGGAGGAGTCAGCATGCTGGATAGCTTGCTGGGCGGTGATTTTTCCAGCCTCAAACAGCTTGAATATGGATTGGTCAATGGTTTGCATACCCGAGTCTTTGGAGCGCTCCATCAGGTCATGGATTTCATCCACTTTGCCCTTTTTGATGAGATCGGCCAGCGCCGGTGTATTTAACAGGATTTCATGGGAAGGATAGGCTGCCGTACCATCTTCAGAGCTGAGCAGCTGTTGCCCGAGGATTCCCTGCAAGCTCAGTGATAAATCCAGAAGAACCTCTTCATGTTGTTCCCGGGGGAAAAAGTGAATGATCCGCTCCAGCGCCTGATAGGCGGTATTGGCATGCAGGGTTGCGATACAGAGGTGACCCGTTTGCACAAACTCAATGGTATGTCTCATCACCTCGGGGGTGCGGATCTCACCAATAACCACCAGGTCGGGTGCCTGACGCAGGGCATTCGACAGACCTTCTTCATAAGATTGGGTGTCCAGTCCAACTTCTCGCTGGGTGACGATGCATTGCCTATGGCTGTGGATAAATTCAACAGGGTCTTCAATGGTGATGATATGCCCTTTACCCGTAGTGTTGCGATGGTTTACCAGTGATGCCATCGCGGTTGTTTTACCGGCACCTGCAGGCCCGGTAATCAGGATCAAACCTCTCTCCTGAAGAATCAGGTCGCAGAAAATATCCGGCAGGCCAAGCTCCCGGGGGGAAGGAATATGGTGGTGAATGCGCCGGATCACCATTCCGGGTTCCCCTCTTTGGAAGAACGCACTGATACGAAAACGACCGGACTCCGGGTTCTGTATCGCGTAATTACTTTCACGGGTCTCACAGAACTCTTTAAAGCGCTCTTCGCCCATCATGGTTGCAAAACTATGGTGGGCCTGCTTGCTGGTCAGCGAGGTGTTGGCTATCGGTACCAATTGGTCATTGATTTTCAAACAGGGGGGGTAGCCGACCGTCAGAAACAGTTCTGAACCGTTGCGATCAGCCAGCAGGGAGAGTGCTTTGTTAATATCCACGGTATAAGAGTGTCGGGTTGTTGAGACTCTTAGTTTGTCGGCTCGCTCAGCTCTCTCTTAATGCTTTGCAGATGTCTTCTTCGATATCTTCCGGCTTGGTGGTGGGGGCATAGCGGTCAATGATCTCACCCTTACGACCGACCAGGAACTTGGTAAAGTTCCATTTTATCTTCTGAGTACCCAGCAGTCCGGGCGCTTCGGATTTTAAATCTTTATAGAGTGGCGCGGCATGATCACCATTCACCTCAATTTTCTCAAACATCGGGAAGGTAACCCCGTAGTTCTTCTGACAGAAAGCACCAATCTCTTCACTGCCCCCGGGTTCCTGACGACCAAATTGATTGCAGGGGAAGCCCAGGATGACCAGCCCCTGGTCCTTGTATTTGTTGTATAGCTCTTCAAGGGTTTGGTACTGGGGAGTGAAGCCACATTTACTGGCAGTATTGACGATTAAAATGACCTTGTTCTCATAGTCAGCGAGTTCTTTCATTTCCCCGCCAAGCAAGGGCATTTTGTACTTCTGTAGTTCCATCGGTAGCGGCTCTTTTTCTGATTGGACCAATGCAGCAGGGTTGCCATCCGAAAGGTGCTTGATAGCCAATATCTTGCTGCACACTTAACATGCAATTTTTTCAGCTTATCAATAATGGACAGGATCGGATCAGGAAACAACAAAAAAAGGCCTGAAATTCAGGCCCTAAAGATGAGGATTTGCGAATCACTGGCATTTGCCAGTTAGTCAGGTCTGAAATTTCGTTCGATGGCAGTCCCTCCATAAGTCAACAGGTGCTTGGGTGGCTCAACAAAGGCTTGGGGAGAGTCAGGTTGAGCCGATATGTAACATCTTTAATCTTAATGATAACGATTCTCATTATAATGTTGGGTTTGTGGATAACGCAAGTTCCGGATGAAAAAAAATTAATTATTTGTTCAAGCTTGTTATGGCCTGAGGATGAGGGCGAGGGATATGAGCCTTTTGAAGCTGTAGAGGCAACTATGGGGGTTCTTGTACAGCAAGCTCTGAGAGGTTCGGTTCGTTCTGTATCCTCAATGGTCTTCTTGTCGATATAGACTGTACTAATGCAGAAGACAGGTTTCGGGGAAGCTGGCATTGAACAGGCGACTGGGTATTTTATTGTGCGATGAACATCATCCAGACTCTATTAAGCGTTTTGGCACCTTTGATAATGATTACAAAATGATGGTTGACCGGGTGATGCCCGGTCAGTGGCAGTATTCTGTCTGGCGTTGTTATCAAGGCAGCTTTCCATCCTCCGTTGACCAATGTGACGCGTGGATTATCAGTGGCAGCAAGTCTTCTGCTTATGACTCAGAGCCGTGGATCCTGAAACTCAGGCTGTTGATTATCGACCTTGCCAGGAGTGATGCATTGCTGGTGGGCATCTGTTTTGGTCATCAGATTATTCATCAGTCCCTGGGAGGCAGTGTTCGTAAGTTTCCCGGAGGATGGGGTTTAGGTGCTTATCCGGTGAAAGCGCTGTGTGATTTCGGGCGTTTTAAGTCCGGTAGCATTATTCGCGTTCTGGCTGTGCATCAGGATCAGGTGGACCATGTGGCTCCGGGCTTTGCCGTGCTGGCAACCTCGGATTTCTGCGAGAACGCCATTACTCGACGGGGGTCTTCCATCCTGACCTGGCAGGCGCATCCTGAATTTGTCGACGGATTTTTTATGGATGTGTGTGAAAGGCTGCGCACCATGGTGGGTGATCGATTAATTGATAAGGCGTTGGGAGCGGTTGGATTGCCTGACGACCGGGCTCAGGCAGGCGAGGCTATCGTTCATTTTCTTGCGGGAAATGGGTTTAACAATTCAAGCAGAGTCAGTTTACCGTAAGGGTCTTGGTAAAGTTCCGCTTGCCACTGTGTACCACTGCTCATTTGAAAAGCAAGCAGATAACAGGTGCCAAGGATATTCTGGCGTTTTGCTTCTGTTACTTTCAGTACCGAGTCGTTTTGTAAGTCCCTGGCCGCAAATTTTGCCATATTCAGCATCTCAGGGTTTGGTGGTATTTCCAGCCAGCCGCTGGCGCTCTTTTTACCAGCATATTTATTGCCATACACAGGATTTTCTGTGATGCAGGCAGATAATAAGGTAACCAATAACAGAGTAATAACGGGGAGCTTGCACATCGCTATTCAAACCGTGCAGTGCTGTTTACCTGACAAAATTCTAGATTATTTTCATTGTCTCAGCTGGAACTTTTTATTTTTTTCCCGGCTCTCTGGCAGAGCGTATCCAGCAATAATCCACAGTTGCCTTCTGTAACCTGATCCCGGGGGATCATCTCCAGCCAGCCGCTTTTTCCTGCGATGACAATAATATTGTCTTCTACCGTGATCATCTTTACCTGCTTGTAGGGGCGAAAAGCCGGTTTCAGTAATGATGAACGGATGCTGATGCCATGTTCCTCAAGGCACAGAGTGCGGGTTTCCAGGTCAAGGTCCGGCTGGTAATGAAGACCAAAGCGTTTATGCACGGCATACCTGAGGCCAAGATTCAGTATCAGGAAAGTAATTAAGGCAGAGCCAAAGAGTCCGGAAAGCAGAATGTTGCTCAGGCTGTTCCGAAAGACCAGCAGCGGCATCAGTAAACAGGCCAGTGAGGCAACCCAGATGACCAGCGTATGCTTCGGACTGTATTTAATCATCAACTGATTGATGCGGTTCTGGGTTTGCCCGGTTATGTGATAAGTGACGTGCATCAGAGCGCTTCGGCCTTGCGGTATTTGCCATCGTAGTCGAACAGCTTATCAATGATTTTCCAGTAATGCTTTTCCTTCTGCGCTATCACAAAGTCAGGTTTGCGAAATTTCTTGCGGCTGTGGATAACATTATCCACCGTTGACGCCCGGAATGGCTCAGCACGATTAATCAGGGCATGCTTGCCAAAATGATGATAGAACGCACCTTGCTGTGAGGGGGTATCCAGCCTGAAGAACTCATTGACTTCGGCACCATCTTCATCGTGGTAGGTGATCCTGATGCGCTGTTTGCCCTGAGTGTCTTTATCCGCATTCATTTCCATACCAGAACACCGAATCACCAGGCAGTTTTTCAGGTTCAGAGCCTCTCGAAGTTTTTTATCCGGGTCAACCAGTCCATTCTGGCAACTGTGACACTTTCTGGCGGCTATATCGTTTTCAGCTCCGCACTGGTCACACTCTTTAAAGCGGTAGCGGAACTCACATTGTTCTTTCACTTCGCTGCCGTTGTCAGCCAAAAACGTTGCAAAGCCCTGACAGCGTCGACCGTAGTGTTCCACCAGATCGCCATCGCTATCGACCACTCCCCAGAAATGATTCTCGTGGCCACAGGCAGGACAGGGCACCGTGACGGGCACCGCTTTGGAATCCGGTTTGGGTTCGCCCACTTCCGGGCTGTATAAACTGAAGCGGTTGCCCGCATAATCAATAATCAGGCACTCTTTTTTGTCCGGTGCCAGGCGCAGTCCCCGGCCAGCGATCTGCTGATAAAGGCTGACGGACTCTGTTGGCCGCAGTATGGCGATCAGGTCTACATGGGGGGCATCAAAACCGGTGGTGAGCACTGACACATTCACCAGGAATTTAAGCTGCTGCTGTTTGAACGCGGTAATCAGGCGGTCCCGCTCTTTTGCGGGCGTATCGCCAATAATCAGGGCGCTCTCATCGTCTGGCAGGTAACCCATAATCTCACGGGCATGGTCTACTGTTGAGGCAAACACCATGACACCTTTACGGGTAGCAGCTTCTTTTTTTACCTGAGTGATGATTTCCCGGGTGGCCCGGGTTTTCCCTTTCAATAGCTGATTCAGTTCCTGTTCGCCATATCGTCCAAAGCTATCCCGGGATAGTTGGCTGAAGTCGTAGAACACAATGGGTGCATCAACCACCTCGGGTGTCGTGAGATAACCATTATCAACCATGTAAGACAGTGGTAGCTCAAACAGGCACTCTTTGAAAAAGCGAGGCTCTTCGGTTCTGACCGACCCCTTATTGTCAGCGCTTTGATAATACTGGTACAGCCAGCCCATCCCCAGGCGATAGGGGGTTGCTGTCAGACCGAGAACCTTAAGGTTTGGATTCAGACCTTTAAAGTGGTCAATGACCTTGTGGTAACTGGAGGTTTTCTCCATGGATACCCGGTGGCACTCATCAATAACCAGCAGGGTAAATGCTTTCTGGTCCGGTGCGTTCTGGAACTGTTCAAGATTTCTGACAACACTTTGCACACTGCCAAATATCACCTGTTCAGAGGCTTCTTTCTGGCCAAGTCCGGCACTGAAGATGGAGGCTTGCAATCCATAGCTTTGGTATTTGCCGTGGTTCTGCTCCACCAGCTCTTTCACATGGGCCAGAACCAGAACGCGGCCACGGGCAATGCGAGCCAGCTCGGAGATAACCAGACTCTTGCCAGCGCCTGTGGGCAGCACCAGCAGGGCCGGGTCATTGGATTTGCGAAAATGCCGTATCACACTGTGAACGGCATCTTTTTGATAGGGGCGGAGCTGGTAGACCATTTCGGGATTAGCCAAAGCTCTTTTGCAGATATTGGATAATATCGCCGGACTCATACATCCAGATATCGTCTTTGCCCGCTTCCTGAATACGTAAGCAGGGTACCTGAACCTTGCCGCCCATCTGTTGCAGCGCATTACGGGCCTCGGTATCGTTCATGGCATCCAGGGTCTGGATATTCAGGCCCAGTATGTGAATGGCCCTGCGGGTTTTGATACAGAAAGGGCAGGCCGTGAACTGGTAGAGCGACATATTGGCGGTTTGTGCATCCACCCGGGCCTGCTGCTCCGGTGAACGTGCCATCGCTTTGGGGCGGGTCAGCTTATCCGCTGCCGCAATACCGTAGCCTAATACATTACGAATAATTTTTAATAACATAGGTTTGAGTACCAGTGAAAAGTGCCATTGTATCAGTTAAGCAAAAGCCTATGACTGATGACCTAGGAGGCTGTCCGAGAATAGCGCCCGTAGCGAGGACGACAGAAAATTGAGGATAAAAATTCGGTTTTGTGAGGTGAATAGCGGGGCTATTTGCCGAACAAAAGCGGATTTTTAGACCAATTTGCTGTCGCCGCAGTAGGGCAGTCTATTCTCGGACAGCCTCCTAGGGGTTTATACGAAATCAAATACTAGTTATAAACCTTATCCGGCAACCAGGTTGCCAGTTCTGGCCATATCGCTAACGCACACAATACCATCAGTTGAATGATGATGAAGGGAATCACCCCTTTGTAGATGTCGGCTGTCGCCACTTCTGGCGGTGCAACCCCCCGTAAATAGAAAAGGGCAAAACCAAAAGGTGGCGTCAGGAATGAGGTTTGCAGATTGACTGCAATCATAATCCCCAACCAAACCGGATCCAGCCCCATGGCCAGCAGCACAGGGGCAACCATGGGTACGACGACAAAGGTAATCTCGATAAAATCGAGAATAAAGCCCAGCAAAAACATCACCAGCATGACAATCAGTACGGCGGTAAACACCCCGCCGGGCATGGCTTCAAAATAGCTGTGAATCAACTCTTCACCATTGAAGCCACGAAATACCAGGGAAAAAATGGAAGCTCCAATCAAAATCATGAACACCATGCAGGTGACCTGTGTCGTTGAGCGAACCACTTCTCTCAGCGTTTTGATACTGAGCTGTCGGCGCAGAATCGCCAGCAGGATGGCACCAACCGCACCGACACTGGCCGCTTCGGTTGGTGTTGCGGCACCCGCCAGGATCGAGCCCAGCACCGCGACAATTAACACCAGCGGTGGCAACAGGCAGGATAACAGGGAACGGTTACTGCCCATGGACGCCAGATCGTCATCGGTCAGTGCCGGTGCCGCATCCGGTTTAACGCGGGCAACCACCACCAGATAGACGACATAACAGAAAACCAGCAGCAAGCCGGGAATGATGGCACCCACAAACAGATCGCCAACCGACACCGTATCCGGCGAGAAGACACCCATCTTTATCTGTGACTGCTGGTAGGCACTGGATAACACATCGCCCAGCAGCACCAGGGCAATGGAGGGGGGGATAATCTGCCCAAGGCTCCCCGTGGCACAGATCGTACCGGTTGCCAGTGCCGGGGAATAGCCCCGGCGCAGCATGGTGGGCAGGGATAATAAACCCATAGTGACCACCGTGGCTCCGACAATGCCGGTGCTGGCGGCCAGCAGCATGCCCACCACAATCACCGAAAGACCAAGGCCGCCCCGGGTTTTGCCAAACAGTCGGGCCATGCTTTCCAGCAGGCTCTCTGCCACTTTGGATTTTTCCAGCATCACGCCCATAAAGACAAACAGTGGCACAGCAATTAAGGTCTGGTTGGTGATAACACCAAACAGTCGGCTGGGCAGGGCGTTCATCAGCGAGAAATCAAATACGCCAAACAGTGATCCGGCTCCGGCAAACAGCAAGGCGGTACCTGCCAGGGAAAACGCCACGGGATAACCAGCCAGCAGCACCAGGCAGACGGTGGCAAACATCAGAAAAGGGATGGCGTCCATCATGATCTGCCCTCCTGGCGGCTTGCACCGGAAAGGATCATCAGAGAACGCATCAGTTCGGCAACGCCCTGAAGCAGAAGGGTAACCACCATTACCAGGAGCAGGCTTTTCAGCAGATAGATAAAAGGCAGCCCTCCGGGATCCTGGGACTGTTCCAGAATGTGCCAGGAACGTGCGATGTAATCCCAGCTCATCACACCAATAAACAGACAGACCGGTAGCAACAGGAACACGGTGCCCAGACTGTTGACCAGTGCCTGCTTCCGTGGGCTCATGGTTCGATAGAAGACATCAACCCGGACATGGCCATTGTGCTTGAGTGTGTAGGCGCTGGCACCCAGGAAGACCATGGCATGCAGATACATGGCCGATTCCTGCATGGCGATGGAGCCGATATTGAGCAAGTAGCGCAAAACCACCACGGTACAGACGACGAATACCAGCAGTAATGTCAGCCAGCTGATCAATCTTCCGGTGTGTTCTGTGAATTGGTCGATGGCGGCCACCACCGACCTGGCAAGTTTCCAGGTGGGATTCATACTGTCTTTCCCCCGACAGCCAACGCATTCAATGCTTGGCTGCTTGTTATTATCATTATTTTTCAGTGTTCCATTACCAGACCCTGAAAGGGGCATTTTTGATGCTTGATTAAAAAAGTGCAGTAAACAGAACACGTTAAGCGATGCCATTATAGGCTTTCCCATGAGGGTTGAGCAATTTCACTATCTCTCACGGCCGCTCATGATCTTTCTTGATGGAACCGGGCGCAGATGCCGACCCGAAATATCGCTATGGGCTGAATTCAACTTGCATAGTGTCGTCCAGAGATAGTGTCGTCCAGGCCAGCAGCGACAAGACGCCAGATTTCCACGGTGTACTTGCCACTTACGGTCACCACCTGCCTGCTATCAACACTGAAGTCGGCATACTGAACCGGGTCGGCATGCTGCAGAACGGTCTTCTTCTCCCAGTCGCCTTTGGGATTCCGGCCCAGGATGATTGCAGTGCCATCCGCGCTTGCGGTCACTAAAAGGCTGGCATTGGCGTTGAAGCGTGCGGAGTTGATCGGGCCATTATGGGTGATAGTGGCTTTTGGTCGCCAATTGCCATGCTCATCGCGACCGAAGATTTCTGCCTGATATTCGGTATCCAGGTTCTTTTCGTAGCAACAGAAAGAGACAATATGACGGCTATCAGCACTGAAACTGGCCTCAATTTTTGGCAATTCCGAGCCATGGACATGTTTAGGGCTAATGATGGCTTTTTTTATCCAGCCTGTGGCTCTGTTATAACCGTATATGCAGCAGCAGGCACCATAATCAGGGATGGTGACTGCCACATGGCTGCTGTCGGGACTGAAAAAAGCTTTTTTCATTTTTTGCTTCAAGGGAATAGATTTATTTATCCAGTTGCCGTGTTCGTCATAGCTGTGGATGTCCAGGCTAAAAAGATCTTCGGTAGCCATCACATGGCAGCTATCGGGGCTGAATTGGGGGGATAGGTCAGGATGATTGTCTTCATAAATGGGAATATGTTGAGTTTTCCCAGTCCAGTTGTCGATGCCGTCATGACTGAAGATGGTTAGGGTTTTGCTCCTGGTACCGGGTTTATGGTTGACGGTAAAGACATGGCGACCATCGGGGCTGGCTGTAGCATGCATGATACTGTAGTCATTGTTATCGAGTCTGATGCTTTCCATCGTGTTGCCATCTTTTTTGTTCAGGCGAAGGATTTTTGCCATCTCCCTGGAACCGAACATCAGTAACGGGTTGCCATTGGGGTTAAACCTGACGCATTTGGCACTGGGGTCGCCAATGGTTTCTGATGTCCAGCCACCCTCCTCATTCCGACTGAGGATTTTTGCGCACGGGCCGGGGGCCCAGGGGGATAATGGACGGGCCAGTACCTGGCTGCCATCGGAGTTGAAGCAGGCCTTCCAGCACATGTCATCGGCCATGTCCGCTGTTAACGTCCAGTGAGCAGTGTCGTTCCAGCTGTGGATTTTGATACTGCCATCATCACAGGTAATGACTGCCTGATGACCATCGTAACTCAGGTCAGCTGATATGATCCTGTCTTCATGGACTGTAGTGAGTTGCTCTGTGCAGCTGTGATCGGGGTTGTATGCAAAGATTTTTGCAGTATGGCCTGCATCCCAGGTCAATACATGACGGCCACGGGCAATGAAGCTGGTCATGCGAGTGGTTGAAGCCGGTTCTTCGGGGTTGCGCCAGGAGTGATAGCTGAAACCAGCTTGTTCATGCCATTGGCCGTTACCTGTGCAGCCAAGGATTGTTGCGGTATTGCTGCTTCTGAAGATCACTAAATGGTTGCCATGGGTGCTAAAGCTGACGTCATTGACTTCCAGCTTTTCAACAATGCGCTTTTCCAGAACCGGTTCGAATTGTTGACAGCCAGCCATGAGTTGACCCAACTTGTAAAACAGGGCATGGGGGAAGTATTTCTTTTTTTGTGATTCACCGGTTTTAAGACCATGGTCTGTTGTTTGCTCTGGAAGGAATTGGCTGAGGAGTTCATCGGCTGCTGTTGCATTCGTGGTAAATTGTTCCAGCCAGTTCAGCAGGTCATGATCACTGATGCCCTGGGCAATCTCTTTGAACTGGTTTTGCTGGTGTTCTGCCAATGTTGCAAACCACCTTCTGGCTAGCAGATGTTCCGTGGTGATTACCTGATGAAAAAACTTACACGTTTTTGCGATGACGAGTATATCCCGGGAAGGTAAGCAGCCCAGCAGCGTGCACATGGGAATTCGTGGCAATGTCAGCAATGCACTCTGGTCTTCGTCGGGAACAATCGAGATACCGCTGCTGCGCCACATACAGCGGGACGCCTCAGGTGTTACTCCGGCACATTCCGGACTGCTACCATAACTGCCGTTGTTGTTCTCGGTAATGGGAAGTGCCATGGTTAATTGCCCTCGTCTGGTGTGATTGCCGGTCAGTTACCTTGGATGGGAAAGTTGGTCAAAAGTTCAAAAGCTCAAGGTGTTTGGAATGATCGTTTAGACAAGATCTGTCTGCTATCGACTCTGTAGAAGGCAGGATGGAGTTTCGGCCGGATTGTCCAGAACCATGCCAGCAGCAAAAAGGCACCAGATTTTCACATTGTTCGAGCCAGTTATGGTCACCACCTGTCTGCTATCGACACTGAAGAAGGCAGAATTGATCGGGTAGTCATGTCTCAGAATGACCTTATTCACCCAGCTGCCGTTGGCACAACGGCCAGAGACTACTGCAGTACCATCCTGGCTTGCGGTTACCAGATGGGTGCTATCGGCGTTGAAACGTGCGGAATAGATCGGACCGGCATGTCTGATAAGAGCTTTTGGCAGCCACTTGCCGTGCCCATCGTAACTGTAGATTTTTACCTTGAATTTGCCAGGAATGTTGTCGTTCCAAAGGCTAACCGGATGCCAACAGAAAGTGGCAATATGTCTGCTATCAGGGCTGAAGCTGGCGTTATTGTCTGGCCCTTGAAATTCATGGGGAATGGTGCCGCTTTCTGTCCAGCCTCTGGCTTCATCATAACTGTATATTCTGGTAGAGAGATAATCAGTGCTAATGATCGCAGCATGTCTGCTATCGGGACTGAAGAAGGCTCTTTTTCTCTTTTCCAGACAGGGAATAGAGGTCGGTATCCAGTTGCCGCGTTGGTCACAACTGAGGATTTCAAGGTTTGATGTATTTCTGCTAACCATCACATGACGGCTATCGGGGCTGAATTTGGGCCAATACCGGGCATCATTGTGGATAATAATCGGAATATTGCCGGTTTTCTCTGTCCAGTCGCTGTTGCTGTCATGACTGAGGATTTTCATGGTAATGCTGTCAGGTTCACCGTCTTTCCGGTTGACGGTAATGACATGGCGACCATCGGGGCTGGCGATAACCCGTATGACCGAGCCTCCGTTGTCAGTGAGGGGGGCACTCTCCAGCCAGCCGCCATCTTTGTTCAGGCTGAGGATTTTTGCGATCTGTGCGTTGATCCCCTCATAATCACTGTACATCAGCACATGGCTGCCATCGGGACTGAAGGTGACTGATTCGGCAGAGAAGTCACTGGTGGCCTCTAATGTCCAGCCACCCTCCTCGTTCCGTCTGTGGATTTTTGTGCACGAGTTTGAGTGGGTCAGTACCCGGCTGCCATCCGGGCTGAAGCGAGCCTTCAAGGGCCGCCTGAAATCGGTAATATCCGCTGCCAGCGTCCAGTGACCAGTGTCGTTCCAGCTGTGAATTCTGGCGCTGCCATCATCACAGATAATGACGGCATGATGACCATCGTAACTTAAATCAGCTGAGCGGATCCTGCCTCCATGACAAATGTCGAGTTGCTCAGTACAGCGCTTGTCGGCGTTATATGCGAAGATTTTTGCGGTATGTTTTCTACAGGCCAGCACATGACGGCTGTTGCTCTCAAAGTTGTAGAGAGGACGACTTGTGTTGCTCTCGTAATCAAAGTTAAATCTGGCTTGTTTATGCCATGAGCTGTTCGCTGTGTAGCCAAAAATTAGCCCGGTACGATAGTTTTTCAAGATCACTAACTGGTCGCCATGGGTGTTCAAGCTGAGGGTATTACCATAAGCACCAAGAATTTTCGTTGCCAGAACCGGTTCGAATTGTCGACAGTCAGCCATCAGTTTGCTCACCGTGTAAAACAGGACCTGGGGGAAGTATTTCCTTCTTTGTGCTTTACATGTTTTAAGACCATCGTTTGTTGTCTGCTCTTCAGGGTATTGCCTGTAAAGTTTACCGACTACCGCTGTATCGGTGGTAAATTGCCTCAGCCAGTGCTGCAGGTCACGATCACTGATGTCACGGGCAATCTCTTTAAACTGGTTCTGCTGGTGTGTTGCCAATTTTGCAAACCACGATCTGGCCAGCAGATGTTCATCGGTGATTACCTGGTTTAAATACGTACACGTTTTTGCGGTGGCGAGTATCTCCCGGAAAGATAAATAACCCAACAGCCTGAGCATGGGAGGCTCAGGCAAATACAGTAACGAAAACTGGTCCTGGCAGGGCACAACCGACATACCGTTGCTGTTCCACACATAACGGGATATCTCAGGTGTTACTCCGGCGCAGTCCGGGTTATCGCCATAATTGCCGCTGGTGTTAACGGTAATGGGAGGTTCCATTGTGAATTGTGATCTTCAGGTGGTTGCCATTCAGATATCTTGGATGGGGTTGCCGGGCAAAAGTTCACAGCAAACGGAATGATCGTATAGCACCAATTCCGCCTTCATAGAATTGTCATATTTGAGCTCTATATTTGATTCCTGGAAGTCAAGCAAGGAGGCTCACGCTGAAATGAACTCCCCAATCGCCTTGTCATGCAACTCCTCGGAACGAGAAAAACATATCGTTCTGCGGGTTAATCGTTTGAGGCGGGTACGGAGTGTCAGGTTTGTTCTCTCAATACTTTGCCACTTTGCCGTGAAAAATATTTTCACGCGCCAACGGTCCCTCATGATCTTTCTTGATGGAACAGGGCGCAGATTCCGGCCCGAAATATCGCTATGGACTGAATTCGGCTTGCATAGTTTCGTTCAAAGACCTGCCCGCATTGACAAGACGCCAGATATTCACAATGTGTTTGCCACTTACGGTGACCACCTGCCTGCTATCAACACTGAAGATGGCAGATCGGACCGCAAAGCTATGCTTCAGAATGGCCTTATATACCCAGCTGCCGTCGGCATACCGGCCCAGGATTACTGCAGTACCATCCGCGCTTGCGGTTACTATATGGCTGCCATCGGCGTTGAAGCGTGCTGAACGGATCGGGCCAGTATGGGTGATAATGGCTCTTTCTCGCCAATTACCGTTCCCAGTACGACCATAGATTTTTGCGTAATATTTGGCACTGCCATGGGCTCGGCAACAACAGCCACAACAGAAAGTGACAATATGACGCCCATCAGTACTGAAGCTGGCGTCAATTTGTGGCCTGTTGTGGTCATGGCGAATGATGTTTTTTTCAATCCAGCCTCTGGCTGCGTTAAAGCCGTATATGCTGGCGGAGCCATGACCTGGGACGATTACTACCGCATGGCTGCTGTCGGGACTGAAGAAGGCTCTTTTAATTTTTCCCCTCAAGGGAATAGAGTTCTGCATCCAGTTGCCGTGTTTGTCACAGCTGAGGATTTCAAGGTTAGAAAGATCTTTGGCAGCCATCACATGGCAGCCATCGGGGCTGAACTTGGGGGGCAGGTCAGGGTCAAGGGGGTTAATAATGGGGATATTGCCGGTTTTCTCTGTCCAGTTGCCGTTGCTGTCACGACTGAAGATTTTTAGGGTTATGCTGTCAGTTTTAGCGTTTTGGTGGTTGACGGTAATGACATGGCAACCATCGGGGCTGATTGTAGCCCGTATGATCCAGTTTTTGTTGTTACCGAGTATAGAGCTATCGAGCCTGCCGCCATCTTTGTTCAGGCTGAGGATTTTTGCCATCCCCCTGACACCGAACATCAGAACCTGGTTACCATCTGGGCTGAAGGTGACAGATTTGGCATCGAAGTTACTAGTGGCCTCCAATGTCCAGCCACCTTCCCCGTTCCGCCTGTGGATTTTTGTGCATGAGTCTGAGTGGGTCAGTACCCGACTGCCATCGGGACTGAAGCAAGCCCTCAAGCCCCGCCCGCCATCGGCAATGTCCGCAGCTAACGTCCAGTGACCAGCGACGTTCCAGCTGTGGATTTTGGCACTGCCATCATTACAGGTAATAACTACCTGATGACCATCGTCACTTAAGTCAGCTGATATGATCCTGTCTTTATGGACAATGGAGAGTTGTTCTGTGCAGCTGTTATCGGCGTTATAGCCGAAGATTTTTGCGACATGGTATCCATCCCAGGCCAAGACATGATGGCCGCTGGTCATGAAGCTGGTCTCGACGGTGGGGGAAGGAGGGTTGACCCAGGAATGATAGCTGAAACCCGCTTGTTCATTCCATTGGCAGTACGCTGTGAAGCCAAATATTGTCCAGGTATGATTGTTTCTGAAGATCACTAAATGGTCGCCATGGGTGCTAAAGCTGACGGTATTTACATCAGGGTTATTAAGAATGCTCTTTGTCAGAACCGGTTTGAATTGTCGACAGTTAGCCATCAGTTGACCCACCGTGTAAAACAGGACCTGGGGGAAGTATTTCCTTTTTTGTGCTTCACAGGTTTTAAGATCGTCGTCTGTTGTTTGCTTTCCAGGGCATTGGCTATAAAGCTTATCGGCTACCGTTGTATCCATGGTAAATTGTCCCAGCCAGTACTGCAGGTCAGGATCACTGATGTCCCGGGCAATCTCTTTGAACTGGTTTTGCTGGTGTGCTGCCAATGTTGCAAACCACCTTCTGGCCAGCAGATTTGCATTGGTGATTACCTGGTTTAAATACGTACACGTTTTTGCGGTGGCGAGTATCTCCCGGAAAGATAAGTAGCCCAGCAGCTTGAGTATGGGAAGCTGTGGCAAGTTCAGTAATGAACATTGGTCTTTGGGCACAACCGATATACCGTTACTGCTCCCTGCACTCCCCACACAATGGGGGGCCTCAGGCGTAACTCCCGCGCAGTCCTGGCTGCTGACATAACTGCCGCTGGTGTTCACGGTAACGGGAGGTTTCATTGTTAATTGTCATCGTCAGGTGACTGCCAATCAGATGTCTTGGATGGGGTTGCCGGGTAAAAGTTCAAGGCATTCGAATAAACCTGATTAATCTTCCCGTGCGTTCTGTGAATGGGTCGATAGACCGACCCGACATGTTTCTCAATTCTGTCTGTTTGCTTCCGGCTTTTGGTTGCCAGCATGCAGAACAACACCCTGGCCAGTCGCAGCCTGTGGGGTTCCGGGCGGATTGTCCAGAACCATGCCAGCAGCGACAAGGCGCCAGATTTTCACATTGTGCGAGCCACTTACGGTCACCACCTGTCTGCTATCGACACTGAAGAAGGCAAATTTGACCCGGCGGGTATGTCTCAGAATGACCTTATTCACCCAGCTGCCGTTGGCACAGCGGCCAGAGACTACTGCAGTACCATCCTGGCTTGCGGTTACCAGATGGGTGCTATCGGCGTTGAAACGTGCGGAATAGATCGGGCCGGCATGGCGAATAAAGGCTTTTGGCAGCCACTTGCCGTACCCATTGTAACCGTAGATTTTTACCTTGAATTTGCTACGAATGTTGTCGTTCCAAAGGGTAACTGGGTACCAACAGAAAGTCACAATATGGCTGCTATCAGAACTGAAGCTGGCGTCAGTGTATGGCCCGTCAAGGTCATGGGGAATGATGCCGCTTTCTGTCCAGACTCTGGCTTCATCATAACTGTATATTATGGTAGTGCGATAACCAGCGCCAATGATCGCCGCATGTCTGCTATCGGGACTGAAGAAGGCTCTTTTACTCTCTTCCAGACAGGGAATAGAGGTCGGCATCCAGTTGCCGCGTTTGTCACAGCTGAGGATTTCAAGGTTAGAATCACTCTTGCTAATCATCACATGACAGCCATCGGGGCTGAATTTGGGCCATAGTCGGGTATCATTGGGGAGAATAATTGGGATATTGTCAGTTGTCTCTGTCCAGTCGCTGTTGCTGTCACGACTGAGGATTTTCATGGTTATGCTGTCAGTTTCACCGTCTTTCCGGTTGAAGGTAATGACATGGCGACCATCGGGGCTGGCTATAACCCGTATGACCGAGCCTTCGTTGTGAGTGAGGGGTGCACTCTCCAGCCAGCCGCCATCTTTGTTCAGGCTGAGGATTTTTGCGATCTTTGCGATGATCCCCCGATAGCAACTGTACATCAGCACATGGCTGCCATCGGGACTGAAGGTGACTGATTCGGCATAGAAGTCACTGGTGGCCTCTAATGTCCAGCCACCCTCCTCGTTCCGTCTGTGGATTTTTGTGCACGAGTTTGAGTGGGTCAATACCCGGCTGCCATCCGGGCTGAAGCGAGCCTTCAAGCGCCGCCTGACATCAGTAATATCCGCTGCCAGCGTCCAGTGACCAGCGTCGTTCCAGCTGTGGATTCTGGCGCTGCCATCATCACAGGTAATGACTGCCTGATGACCATCACAACTTAAATCAGCTGAGCTGATCCTGCCTTCATGGAAAATGGTGAGTTGCTCCGTGCAGCTGTTATCTGCGTTATATGCCAAGATTGTTGCGGTATGTTTATCACAGGCCAACACATGACGGCCGTGGGTCTCAAAGTTGGAGATAGGAAGATCTGCGGTGAGCCAGTAATCGAAGCTAAAACTGGCTTGTTTATGCCATGGG
Organism: Endozoicomonas acroporae; assembly: GCF_002864045.1. Lineage (GTDB taxonomy): Bacteria > Pseudomonadota > Gammaproteobacteria > Pseudomonadales > Endozoicomonadaceae > Endozoicomonas > Endozoicomonas acroporae. The sequence continues at coordinate 26,303 of NZ_PJPV01000088.1, read as the reverse complement.
CTGTTTGCTGTGCAGCCAAAGATTGTCCCGGTATGATGGTTGCTCAAGATCACTAAATGGTCGCCATGGGTGCTCAAGCTGATGGCATAACCAGGAGTATCAAGAATTTCCTTTGCCAGAACCGGTTTAAATTGTCGACAGTCAGCCATCAGTTTACTCACCGTGTAAAACAGGACCTGGGGGAAGTATTTCTTTTTTTGTGTTTCACCGGTTTTACGACCGTCGTCTGTTGTTTGCTCTGCAAGGTATTGGCTGCAAAGCTTACCGGCTAGCGTTGTATCCGGGGTAAATTGCCTCAGCCAGTGCTGCAGGTCACGATCACTGATGTCACGGGCAATCTCCTTGAACTGGTTCTGCTGGTGTGTTGCCAATTTTGCAAACCACGATCTGGCCAGCAGATGTTCATCGGTGATTACCTGGTTTAAATACGTACACGTTTTTGCGGTGGCGAGTATCTCCCGGAAAGATAAATAGCCCAACAACCTGAGCAAGGGAGGCTCAGGCAAATGCAGTAATGAACATTGGTCCTGGCAGGGTACAACCGACATACCGTTGCTGTTCCACACATAACGGGATATCTCAGGTGTTACTCCGGCGCAGTCCGGGTTATCGCCATAATTGCCGCTGGTGTTAACGGTAATGGGAGGTTCCATTGTGAATTGTGATCTTCAGGTGGTTGCCACTCAGATATCTTGGATGGGGTTGCCGGGCAAAAGTTCACAGCAATCGGAATGTTCGTCTGGGAGGCTGACCGAAAACCGCTTTGGCAGTTTAGCCACAACCTTTCTTGCCCTGTGTACAACCTTTGCCTACGATAGTATTACTATTTCAATATAGTAATACAGAAAGAGGTGTGACGTGCATAAATTAACGACCAAAAGGCAAGTGACTATTCCTCAAAGTATCTGCCAAAAGCTCGGGCTAAAACCCGGCGACTTTATACAGGTTTTCGAGCGCGATGGTGTGGCACATTTGGTAAAGATGACCTCCGATGACCTTTCTGGCACCATCAAATTACCTGGTGATACCCATCAAGACCTAACGCGAGAGGACACCAGGAAGGCCATCAAAAACAAAACCGCCAGAAAATTCGCGGGCGAATCATGATTGCTGTTGATACAAATGTGCTGTTGCGTTATCTGATAGCGCCGGTCGATGCCCGTAACCCGCCCTGGCAAGCGAGAGTGGCGGCTGAAACCATTAATTCTGCTGACTCCGTTTACCTCTCAGACATTGTCCTGGCCGAAACCGAGTGGGTGCTGGAAACCGTCTTTGAATTAACCAAAGCAGAAATACACTCCGTTCTCAAACAGCTCGCCAGTAACACCCGGTTCATTTTTGAAGACTGGAGTGCCCTGCAGAGCGCGCTTATGGATTACAGCGAAACTCCCAAAGTGGATTTCTCTGATTGTCTGATTGCCCGACGTGCCACCAGCAAAGGCACCCAAACGCTCTACAGCTTTGAAAGCCGCAAAAAGCTGGGGGCTTTATCCATCGTCACCACGCTGGTAAAGGAGCAAGTTGGGAGTGACTGAGGAACGCCTCCTGCTCCCCGTAAAGCTACCGTCTTAAACCTCTTAAAAAATGAAAGACCCGGCCACGGTTTGCTCTCTTCACTTTTTAAAAAGTGGGTGTCCTTTTTCTTTTCCCTTTTTCTTTTCATAGAATTGTCATATTCAAGCTCTATATTTGATTCCCGGAAGTCAAGCAAGGAGGCTCACGCCTCAGATCAACCTTTGATAGCCCTTAATGATGAGAAGGTGCTGTTAATCGAACAGGGCGCGTAAATCCTGGAGAGCAAATGATGAAAATAACAACACACGTAACGGCATTTAAGCGAGTCCTGGCTGTGTCTGCTACCGCAGCGCTGGCGTTGGCCAGTGGTTCTGCCATGGCCAGCCAGCTGGATCCATCCCTGCCAAAGTACAGTAAGTCCAGTGGCGTGTCCGGTAACCTGTCCTCCGTGGGTTCAGACACGCTGGCAAATCTGATGACGCTCTGGGCTGAAGATTTCAAGCGTATTTATCCCAATGTGAATGTTCAGATTCAGGCGGCGGGTTCTTCTACTGCACCTCCCGCTCTGACCGAAAGTACCTCAAACTTCGGACCCATGAGTCGGAAAATGAAGGACAAGGAGCTGGAAGCATTTGAGAAAAGGCATGGTTACAAGCCAACGGCCATTCCTGTGGCGATTGATGCGCTGGCAGTCTTTGTTAACAAAGATAATCCCATCAAAGGCCTGACCATGGCCGAAGTGGATGCGATTTTCTCGTCAACCCGCAAGTGTGGCGCAGACAGTGAAGTGAAGACCTGGGGTGATATTGGCCTGAGTGGATCCTGGCAGAACCGCTCTGTGCAGCTGTACGGACGTAACTCGGTATCCGGCACTTATGGCTACTTCAAGAAGAAGGCTCTGTGCAAGGGGGACTTTAAAAACAGTGTAAATGAGCAGCCAGGTTCCGCCTCGGTGGTTCAGTCGGTTTCTGCATCGCTGAACGGTATTGGCTATTCCGGTATTGGTTACAAAACCTCCAGTGTGAGAACCGTTGCACTGGCGAAGAAAGAAGGCCAGTCTTTTGTTGAGGCGACGCCACTGAATGCGGTTGATGGCAGCTATCCTCTGTCACGTTTTCTGTACGTGTATGTGAACAAGCAGCCTAACAAGCCACTGTCTCCCCTTGAGCGCGAATTTGTTAAGTTGCTGCTCTCGAAACAGGGGCAGGAAGTGGTTGTGAAGGATGGCTATATCCCACTGCCAGGCAAGGTGGTTGATAAATACCTGGCTAAGCTCGGACTGGATAATACGACGATTGCCAGCAAGTAATGTGATTGCTGAGTGGAGATAAAGCCACTGTCTTCAGTGGCTTTACTGGCCTTGATTCTTGACTACAGGATCATCGCCGCGATCCAGGCAAACAGGATCATGGGAATGTTGTAGTGCATAAACGTTGGAATAACGGTGTCACGGATATGGTCGTGCTGGCCATCCACATCCAGCCCGGCGGTTGGGCCAATGGTGGAGTCGGAGGCTGGAGAGCCTGCATCACCCAGCGCGCCGGATGCACCAACAAGCGCTGCGGTTGCCAGAGGTGAAAAGCCAAGGGCCAGCGCCAGTGGGACATAAAGTGTGGCAATAATGGGAATGGTTGAGAAGGAAGAACCAATGCCCATGGTGATCATCAATCCAACAGCCAGCATCAGAAATGCGGCCAGTGCCTTGCTGCCATAAACCAGCTCTTCAACCATGGCCACCAGGACAGGAATATCCCCGGTTGTCCTGAGTACTTCGGCAAAGCCAGAGGCAGAGATCATGATAAATCCACACAGGGCCATCATTCTTACACCCCGGGCAAAGACATCATCCGCTTCCCGCCAGTGTACAATGCCGCCGAGGATCATCATCATAAAGCCTGTGGCTGCACCCATGGCCATGGAGTCGGTGAACAGTTGCACGCCGAGTGCCGCCGCAATGGATACCAGGGTAATCAGCACGGCCTTTGGCTCCATGGATGGCTGCTCTTCCTTAGCGGTTTTCAGGGCGCTCTCTGCAATGTGGTAGTGGCGGGGCTTACGGTAAGTCCAGAACACAGCCACCAGCAGACCAATAAACATGCCCAGTACCGGTAGAGCCATGGCCGATGGCATCAGGTCAGGGTCAATGTTCAAGCCATTATCGTTGAGGTTGCCCGCCAGGATCTGGGTCAGGTAGATATTGCCGAAACCAATGGGAACCAGCATATAGGTGGCGATCAGACCAAACGACAGAGTGCTTGCTACCGCCCTGCGGTCCAGCTGTAAAGAGCTGAAAACACCCAGTAGCGGTGGGATCAGAATAGGAATAAAGGCGATATGGACGGGGACTACATTCTGGGAGGCAGAGGCCATCAGCAGAATGCTTCCCAGGATCGAGATCCTCAGGCCAGCAGTTTTGTGGGTCCGGGCTACCCTCTGAATAATTCGATCGGCCAGCCACTGGGGAATCCCGGATGCGGATATAGCCATGGCAAAGGCACCCAGCATACCGTAGCTGATGGCGATGCTGGCACCACCCCCCAATCCTTCGGCAAAAGCGGACAGTGTTGCATCAAACCCCAGTCCACCGGCAAGACCTCCACCAGTAGCCCCTATAAAAAGGGCAAGTACAACGTTTACACGCAAGACACTCAAGGTCAGCATGATGGCAACAGCCAAAATGACAGCGTTCATAATAATCCAGTTTGTGTTCTTTTGAGTTATAAGCGGTTTGCGATACTTCAATCCACAGCATTATCCAAAGCACGATCTATAACAGATCAGTCTATAGCAGATCAGTGCAGAGCTCGTCAGGAGCTGTCGCATTCATTGGTTGGTTGTGCCTTGAGCTCTTTTTTCTAGTTGTAAATTAATATATTACACATTGAGGCTAGAAGCTCAGGCGATAAAAGTAAATGTATTCGATCAGGGTCGAATCAGTCGTTCAATGGTGATGATGGTGTCGGTGGGCATGCAGGGAAGGGATCATGGAAAGGGCAGAGCTGCATTGTTCTGATTGGGTGTCAGTACCGGGTATTGTTAGCAGGTTTCTGGGTAACATCGTTATTTTCTCTGATCATGATGCACTTTCAACAGGTCTGTAAGCGTGGCAATTCAGGCTTACAGCCGTCATTGGCAGCCACTAAATTACAATGATCTGTCGGTCCGGGCAATGATTTTTTCCCGGTGTCACATTACTGTCATATTGATTCTGTAAGTTACGGGCATGATTTAATCAGACTTGCGCCATGTATCAAAATTCGATGGATAACAGCCCGGGTATTGATTTCAATACACCGGCACTAAAAAAATATCGTTCCCTGCGCTTCTTGAAAGACCGTCTCGCCCGTTGGGGGGTTGCCTCCGGAGGTCTTGGCGTGATTGTGGCGATTCTTCTGATTTTCTTTTACCTCCTCTATGAGGTCCTGCCGCTATTTAACCGCGCTGAGATTACCCGGGTTGCTTCATACCCATCGGCCCTGACTTTTGTTGATGAGCCAGTTGCTACGAAAAAAGCACCGATATTTCTCGCTGTTGAAGAGCAGGCCGAAGTGGCCATGCAATCAGAGGCTTCCGGTAATCTGCGTTTTTTCTCCTCCCAAACCGGTGAATGGTTACAGAATGAGTTGCTGCCAATACCTGCGGGCAGTGAGGTGGTCAGGGTGGTCAGGGATGCTGCTGGTTCCAATCTGATGGCGGCCGGTCTTACCAACGGTGAGGTCATACTGTTCGATCAGGGCTATAGGATTACCTGGCCAGATGACCGCAGGAAGATCACACCGGAAGTCAGCTACCCCTATGAGCGGCAGCCCTTTGCCATCAAGGACTTTTCGGCTCCGGTTGCGCAACTGGCCATCAGTGACGGTGAGGAAAAGCTGTTGATGGCTGCCAGCAGCAATAACCAGCTGGTGATGGAGGTTGTTCATAAGGAAGCGGATTTTTTAACCGAGTCCGTCACTGTTGAGCAGCAGTCCGTCGCCCTGCCGGTGATCAGCGGACTTTCTGCGCAGGGTGGCCTGGATATCCGCCAGTTGCTGATTGATCCGGAACAAACCTGGCTTTATGTCCTCAGTGGCAGCAATCAACTGACGGTGATCAATATCAGCGATATTGACCGTCCCTATATCCATGAGACGCTCAACCTGACCGCTAAGGGAGTAGACGTTACCGCGATGACGTTTCTTTTGGGCGGGGTGTCCCTGCTGGTGGGTGACTCAGAAGGCAATATCGCCCAGTGGTTTATGGTTCGTGAAGATGGCCGTCTGAATTTGCACAATATTCGTTCTTTCAGCCTCGGCAATGATCCCATCGACAAGATTGTTCCGGAGCATCGGCGCAAGGGCTTTCTGGCGTCGGATGTGAAGGGGCAGGTCGGTCTGTATTACACCACGGCAAACCGTTCTCTGCTGGTGGAGCCATTGGCTGCGGGTCGAATAGATCAAATGGCCGTAGCGCCAAGAGGCAATTATCTGATTCTGGCCAGCCAGGGTGAGACGCAATTCCTGAAAATCGACAATGAGCACCCGGAAATATCCTGGTCTGCCCTGTGGGGTAAAGTCTGGTATGAGTCTTACCATCAGCCGGATTACATCTGGCAGTCCTCGGCATCAAACAATGATTTCGAGCCCAAGCTGAGCCTGATGCCACTGTCGTTCGGGACGCTCAAGGCGGCGTTTTACGCCATGTTGCTGGCAGCGCCACTGGCCATTTGTGCGGCTATTTACACCGCCTACTTTATGGCTCCGGGCATGCGCAGAAAGGTAAAGCCGGTGATCGAGCTGATGGAGGCTCTGCCTACGGTCATTCTTGGTTTTCTTGCCGGGCTCTGGCTGGCCCCGCTGATTGAAAATCAGCTGGTGGGTATTTTTGCCCTGTTGCTCTTTGTGCCAGCGGGCATCCTGATGTTTGCTTTTGCCTGGGATGGCTTGCCTGCAACGATACGTCACCGGATTCCTGACGGTATGCAGGCCGGATTGCTGGTGCCCGTGGTGTTGCTCAGTGGTGCCCTGGCCATGTCGCTCAGTTCCAGTCTGGAACTCTGGCTGTTTGACGGTGATATGCGCACCTGGTTGACCACCGAGCTGGGCATTCCCTACGACCAGCGTAATGCCCTGGTGGTAGGACTGGCCATGGGTTTTGCCGTTATTCCAACCATATTTTCCATCGCGGAGGATGCGATATTCAGCGTACCCAGGCACCTGACCTATGGTTCTCTGGCGCTGGGAGCAACACCCTGGCAGACCCTGATCCGGGTGGTTCTTCTGACCGCCAGCCCGGGTATTTTCTCTGCGCTGATGATCGGTATGGGAAGGGCAGTAGGTGAAACCATGATCGTGCTGATGGCCACCGGGAATACGCCCATTATGGATGCCAATATCTTTGAGGGTATGCGGACGCTGGCGGCCAATATTGCGGTTGAAATGCCAGAGTCTGAAGTGGGCAGTAGCCATTACCGAATTCTCTTTCTGGCCGCCCTGGTGCTGTTCCTGTTTACCTTTGTGGTGAACACGGCGGCGGAGATGGTGCGTCATCGACTTCGTAAGAAATACAGCTCGCTCTAAGAAGGGAAAGAGGATAAGAAATGACTATGAATAATTCCCTTCAAAGCCCCGGAAAACGCTCTGTCGGTGCATGGATTAACAGCGGTGCTCCCTGGGTCTGGCTAAATGCCGGTGCGGTTGCCATCAGTCTGGTTCTGGTGATCGGGCTGCTGGGGTTGATCGCTGTGCGCGGGCTGGGGCACTTCTGGCCGGGCCAGATTATGGTGGCCGATTACCAGCCTCCGGGGCAGGCCGTCCGAATGGTTGCCGGAGAGATTACTGACAGTGAAGAAGTCCCTGCGGCTCGTTTGGAGTCGTCCGGCCTTGAGGTGGTCAACGGCCAGGAGCTATATACCCGTGATCTGTTGAAGCAGGGCAATCGGGATCTGAGTGGTGCTGACTTTGTCTGGATCGTCGATGAATGGCTGAGTAACCGGCAGTACCCTGAAGACATCATGGTGCTTGAGCGTCGTGAATGGGGCAATTTCTACGGCTTCCTGGAGTCTGTTCAGGAAGATGGTATCACCGTTGCCAGTGGTGAATCGGCCTGGATCGTTTTCAATGAGCGTTTGGATCGGGCACTCACGATTTATCAGGCAATCTACCAGATTGAAAAGCACGACATTGGCTCAATAAACGCCGCAATAGAGCAGCTGCGACTGGCCGAGCGTCGTCTGGAGCTGAGCGGTGATAGGGACCCTGTCCGTCAGGCAGAGATTCAGGCTGAGCGAAAACAGCTGAATCAGGAATATCAGCAACTGGAAACCCAGCTGGGCGATCTTTACCGGGCGTTCAACCGTGACAGCTTTGTGGCCAGAACCGTTGCGGGTCAAACCCTGGAACAGCCAATCAGTAAGGTGGTTCGTGCCTATCAGCCCAATACCCTGTCACTGACCGATAAAATAGGTTTCTACTTTGACAAGGTCGGTGAGTTCATTCTTGATGATCCCAGGGAGGCCAATACCGAAGGCGGTGTCTTCCCCGCCATCTTTGGCACAGTGATGATGGTAATTCTGATGTCCATTATGGTGACCCCTTTCGGTGTTATCGCTGCCGTCTATCTGCGAGAGTACGCCAGTCAGGGCTGGATGACCCGGGCTATCCGGGTGGCAGTTAATAACCTGGCGGGGGTTCCCTCCATCGTTTACGGGGTTTTTGGTCTTGGTTTTTTCATCTACTTTGCCGGGGCAAAAATCGATAATCTGTTTTTTGCCGAAGCCCTGCCATCACCCACCTTTGGTACTCCGGGGCTGCTGTGGGCATCCATCACCCTGGCTCTGTTGACCCTGCCGGTGGTGATTGTCGCCACGGAAGAGGGGCTGTCCCGTATTCCCCGCTCCGTTCGGGAAGGGAGTCTGGCTCTCGGTGCCACCAAGGCGGAAACGTTGTGGCGGGTGGTGCTGCCCATGGCCAGCCCGGCCATGATGACCGGTTTGATTCTGGCGGTTGCCCGTGCGGCAGGGGAAGTAGCACCACTGATGCTGGTGGGGGTTGTTAAGCTGGCTCCCAGCTTGCCGCTGGATGGCAACTACCCCTATCTGCATCTTGATCAGAAGTTCATGCATCTGGGCTTTCATATTTTTGATGTGGGTTTCCAGAGCCCGAACGTGGAAGCCGCCAGGCCGCTGGTGTATGCCACTGCGTTGCTGCTGGTGATGGTTATTGCTGTGCTGAATCTGTCCGCCGTTGCGATTCGCAACCGGTTACGGGAAAAATACAAGAGCCTTGAGGACTGAACACGATGTCTGCGGAAGAGCTTTATAACGTCATCGATAGAAAGCCGGAAGGGGATGAAAAAAAGGATGAAAGCCTGAACAAGACTTTGAGTGAGGCTCTTACTGTGAAAACCGCCATAACGTATCCTGAAAACAGCCCTGAGAAGTACGCCAGTGTTACCGCTGATGGTCGTGCTGAACCGCCCTCTGCATTTTACGGCGCTGTTAATCCTGAGTCCCTTGGGCGTGGTCGTTCTGTACTGAACCTTGAGCTTGAAACGACCAGTATGGAGGTGTCTGGGCTGAACCTGTTCTATGGCGAAAAACAGGCACTGTTTGATATCTCCATGAAGATACCGCAACAGCGGGTAACAGCGTTTATCGGACCTTCGGGCTGTGGTAAATCCACGCTGCTGCGCAGTATGAACCGGATGAATGATCTGGTGGATGGCTGTCGTGTGGATGGGCAGATACGGCTCACGGATACTTCCGGTGTGCAGCAAAATATCTACGAGAAATCCGTCAATGTGGCTGATCTTCGTCGTCGGGTAGGGATGGTGTTCCAAAAGCCGAACCCATTCCCAAAAAGTATTTATGAAAATGTTGCCTATGGCCTGAGAATTCAGGGCATCAATAAAAAGCGGGTACTGGATGACGTTGTGGAGTGGGCGCTGAAAGGGGCTGCGCTCTGGAATGAAGTGAAGGATCGCCTCCATGAAAGCGCACTGGGCCTGTCCGGTGGGCAGCAGCAGCGTCTGGTTATTGCCCGGACCATTGCGGTGGAACCCGAAGTATTGCTTCTGGATGAGCCTGCATCCGCACTCGACCCTATCTCCACTTTGAAGATTGAAGAGTTGATCAATGAGTTGAAGTCCAGATTTACCATTGTGATTGTCACCCATAACATGCAGCAGGCGGCACGGGTGTCGGATTACACCGCATTTATGTATATGGGGCGGATGATTGAGTATGGCGACACCGACAGACTGTTCACCAACCCCCGCAAGAAACAGACTGAAGACTACATTACTGGCCGTTATGGCTGAAATGCTTTCCTGAATCTCAACAGCTTCTGGCAGCCTCCAAGGATTATCCATGCCTAACCAAAGCGATTTGCTGACCCACCATATTTCCCAGCAGTTCAACCATGAACTGGAAGAGCTGCGCAATAACCTGTTGTCCATGGGCGGCATGGTTGAGAAGCAGGTCAGTGATGCCATTGAGTCACTGATCAATGCCGACAGTGACCTGGCCATCGTTGTTTGTGAAAAAGACACCGACATCAACTTTATGGAAACGTCCATTGATCAGGAGTGTTCCAGAATTCTGGCCCGCCGCCAGCCTGCGGCCAGCGACTTGCGTCTGGTTCTGGCATGCACCAAAGTGGCCACGGACCTGGAGCGCATTGGTGATGAAGCGGCCAAAATTGCCCGATTTGCCATAAAATTGTCAGAACAGGGGGAAGCCCCCAAAGGCTATATTGAAACCCGTCATATTGGCAGCCATGTCCGGCAGATGACTCAGGATGCCCTGAATGCCTTTGCCCGGTTTGATGCAGAGCAGGCCCTTGCGGTGGCCAAAGAGGATAAAGCGGTGGATCGGGAATACAAAAGTGCCACCCGTGAACTGGTGACTTATATGATGGAAGATCCCCGCTCCATTACCCGGGTGTTGAATATTATGTGGGTATTACGCTCCCTGGAGCGGATTGGTGATCATGCCAGAAATATTGCCGAGTACGTTATTTATCTGGTCAAGGGCAAGGATGTCAGACACATTGGTCTTAAACGGATGCAGGAAGAGGTGTTTGATCAGCAGCTGGATGATTGAAAAAGTACTGTCTTTTAATTTAATCGAAATGGTTTAGGGGAATTCAATTCCCCGTTTTTTTATTTCTGATATGAACACACATTTAAAGATGTGGTTTTCAATTTTTTATTTTTCAATTAGCTGTTTGGTATTTTGCGCTAATCTTTAGTTATTAATACCTTTCAGGCAATCACGCTGTTTGTTTCTGAATCAATCTCTTGTAAGAAAACACGGATGAAACAATCAGCAGGTAGCTATGAATTACTCCAGTACCCTTCATGACGGCTGGGATATCCCTGATGAACACCCCGTCAGCAGCGATGACCTTCTTGAATGCCTCGCCTTGTTAACCCGCCATTATGGTAATCCGTATTCACGGGAATCTTTAAAAGCTGGAATGCCCCTTGAGAAAGGCAAATTTACTGCAGAAGTATTTATTCGATCGTCCGAAAGAGCGGGTCTGGCCTGTAAAGTTCATAAGCGGGAGATTGCCGAAATATCTTCACTGGTTGTTCCTGCCGTGTTGTTACTGAATAAACGCAAAGCCTGCATTTTGTCGGATATTGACCATGCAAAAGGCACTGCCCGGATTATTATGCCGGAAACCGGTGAGGGCACGACAACAATCAGTATTGAAGAATTAAATGAATTTTACAGTGGCTATGTTATCTATGTCCGTGAAAAGCATCGTTATGATCGTCGGACCCCGCAGAAATTAACGGTTAAATCCAGACACTGGTTCTGGGGAACTATTCTCGGTTCATGGAGAATTTACCGTGATGTTTTATTGGCATCACTGTTGATCAACATCTTTGTCGTTGCCAGCCCGCTGTTTGTCATGAATGTGTATGACCGGGTGGTTCCCAACCAGGCGTTTGATACACTCTGGGTTCTGGCCGTTGGTGCGTTTATTGTTTTCAGTTTTGATTTTATTCTGAAAATGGTGCGCAGCTATTTTATTGATCTGGCCGGTAAAAAGTCCGATATTCTGCTCTCTTCTGCCATCATGGAGCAGGTTCTGGGGTTGAGCATGAAGGCCAGGCCCGCTTCAGTGGGTTCCTTCGCGAAAAACCTTCAGGACTTCGAAAGTATTCGGGAATTTATTACCTCTTCAACGGTTACTGCGCTGGTTGACCTGCCGTTCACCTGTATCATTCTTTTCGTGATATTTATGCTCGGTGGGCCGACGGCAGTTGTACCTTTGGTCGCCATGCTCATCATTGGCCTCTACAGTTTCTTTATTCAGGAGCCTCTCAAAAATTCCGTTGAAAAAACACTCCGTTCCAGTCAGCAGAAAAATGCCACATTGATTGAAAGCCTCTCAGGCATGGAAGCCCTGAAAATTGCCCAGGCCGAGAGTGATATTCAGTACCGTTGGGAAAAAGCCGTTAGCCATATTGCCACCTGGAGCATTAAAACCAAACTGCTCACTTCTTCTGCCACCAGTTTCAGCGCCTATGTTCAACAAATGGCCAATATAGGCATGGTTATTCTTGGGGTTTATCTGATCGCTGAAGGTGAGTTGAGTATGGGGGGGCTGATTGCCTCGGTCATGCTGTCTGGCCGCTGTCTGGCACCCATGGCTCAGATTGCCGGGCTGGCAACTCGCTATAACCAGGCCAAATCGGCTCTGGATGGCCTGAATCAGATTATGGACATGCCAACCGAACGTCATGAAGACAGGGATTACGTTAATCGTCCGGACCTGAAAGGCAGTATTGACTTTGATGGGGTTCACTTTTCCTATCCCGAGCAGGAAATTCAGGCCTTAAGAGATGTCAGCCTGAGTATTAAAGCCGGTGAAAAGGTTGGGATTATCGGGCGAATTGGTTCCGGCAAGACAACCATCGAAAAGCTGATACTGGGACTTTATGAACCGGGAGAAGGTGCAGTTCGGGTTGACGGTGTTGATTTACGACAGATCAATCCCACTGACCTGCGCTCCAGTATTGGCTGCGTTAGCCAGGATATCACACTGTTTTATGGCTCCATTAAAGACAATATCACCTTGGGGGCAAACCATGTTGACGACAGCCAGTTGCTTGAGGCTGCTGAGATTGCCGGAGTAACGGAGTTTGCCAATAAGCACCCTAACGGGCTGGATATGATCGTGGGTGAGCGCGGACAAAACCTGTCCGGGGGGCAGCGACAAAGTATTGCCCTGGCCCGTGCCCTGCTGATGAATCCACCGATTCTGGTGATGGATGAGCCATCCAGTTCTATGGACAACACCACAGAGCTGCGAATGAAGGAACAGCTAAAGACCCGGTGCAGCGGCAAGACGTTGATATTGGTTACCCATAAGGCCTCAATGCTGGATCTGGTGGATCGACTGATCGTAATGGACAGTGGACGTATTGTTGCGGATGGACCCAAGGATCAGGTACATGCGGCGTTAAGGCAGGGCAAACTCAAAATAGGATAGGCTGGAATGAGTAGCAGCGATGATAAGGACGTAAAGGGCTCGACAGAGGCTCCTGTGAATCAGACTGAACCGTCAGAAGGCCACATTACCAAGTCGGCTGAGTCAGAACAGTTGATGCCAAGCCTGGCATTTAGTGTTGCTGATGGCCAGGAGCAGAGTGCTTCTGAGGATGGCAAAGGAGTGGATTCTTCGGAGAACTCTTTAGAGACTTCTTCAGAGAACGCTTCAGAGTCGGCTGAGTCAGAACAGGAAGTGTCAGGCCAGGCAATTAATGTTCCTGATGGCCAGGAGCAGAGTGCTTCTGAGGATGGCAAAGGGGAGGATTCTCCGGAAAACTCCTTAGAGACTTCTTCAGAGAACTCTTCAGAGAACTCTTTAGAAAAGATAGAAGACACAGTGCTACCAGATGATATGGAATATATCTCTGATACCAATGTCGCCATGCTGATAAGAACGCCAAAAGGTGGCCGTTTACTGATATACACCATGCTGCTGGCGCTGTTCTCTTCCATCGTCTGGGCCAGTGTTGCCCGACTGGATGAAATTACCAGGGGCCTGGGGATCGTCATTCCATCCTCGCGGTTGCAGGTGGTGCAAAATCTGGAAGGTGGGATTCTGGAACAGATTTTTGTTGCAGAAGGTCAACAGGTGCACTCCGGGCAACCGTTGATGCAGCTGGATGATACCCGTTTCTCTTCCACCTTTCGGGAAAGTGCCATTGAGTATTACAGCGAGCTTGCCAAAGCGGCCAGACTGAGAGCCGAGTTGTCGGGGGAAACATTGAACTTCCCGGCTGAGTTGGACGACTATCCGGCTTATATGGAGCGAGAGCGGGAAATTTTTTATCAGCGTGCCGACCGCTTCATTGCAGAGCTCAATGTTGCCCGGGAGCAGGCTGTCCAGGCTGAGCATGAGTTAGCCACCACAGAAGATCAGCTGATATTTTTGACCACCAGCTTTGAACTGGGACAGGATGAACTTGAATTGACCGTGCCTCTGGCAGAGCAGGGTGTTGTCTCCAGGGTTGAGCTGATTCAGTTAAGACAGCGGGTGAATGACCTTGAGTCACAAATGCGAAGAACTGAGCTGAGTATTCCAAAGTTACAGGCGGCCTATCAGGAGGCGCTGTCCCGTAAAGAAGAGGTTTTTCAGGAATACCGTGCTGATATTGTTCAGGAACTCAAGGAAACGGAAGTTCATCTGGATCAGTTAGGTGAGTCTAATCATGCCCTTGAAGACCAGGTAGACCGGACTCTGATCAAATCACCCATGGATGGCATTGTTAAGAAAATCCATATCACCACGCTGGGTGGGGTCGTTCAGCCCGGCATGAGTCTGCTGGAGATTGTGCCACTGGAAGATAACCTGATGATTGAGGCGCAAATTCAGCCCAAAGACATCGGTTTTCTGCGTCTGGGGATGAAAGCGGTGGTTAAGCTAACGGCCTATGACTTTGCGATTTATGGTGGGCTTGAAGGTGAGGTTGAGCACATCAGTGCTGATACCATCAAGGATGAGCAAGGCGAGAGCTTTTATATTGTCCGAATCCGGACCAAAAATAACTTCGTCGGCTCAGAAGATAAACCGCTTATGATTATTCCCGGTATGAGAACCAATGTGGACATTATCACCGGAGATAAGACGCTGATGGCCTATCTGCTTAAGCCTATTCTCAGGGCCAAGCAGAATGCGTTGACAGAAAGATAAACAGGATGAGGCTGGTTTTCCGATGTGATCATAGCCACTGAAGCAGCGGTATTTCCAGCCTTACTCAATCATTGTATCCGGTGCGATTCGGGTATTGTGCAGTTGCCACTGTTCAATATCTGAGTCTTTGATAATGGTTCCGATAAAACAACTCTGGCTGAAGTGTGCATCGGTCAGGTCGGTATGCTCGATCAGTAAATGATTCAGATGGCAGTGGGTAAAGGTGGGTGCCTTTTCCACACTGAAGCAGTCGGTGAAAACGCCTTCATTGAAGCTGACCTTGTTGAATACGGCATTATCCAATTGGGCGCTGGTTAGGCTGACACGCTCCCAGACACACTGAGATATTTCAGTATTGGCCAGACTCACAGACTGTAGTTCACAGTCAGCCATGGTTACTTCATTCATTGTTGCCCCGGAAAAAGAGGGGCCTTCATCAAAACTTTCACACCCTTTGAATGATGCGTTTTGGATCGCCGCATTGTTGAATGAGGTTTTGGTCAGGGTACAGTGACGAAACTCCATATCCTCAATCTCTGCCTGTGAGAAATCTGTATTATCAAAGAATCCGTGGATGATATGACTGTTGTATAAACGTATTTCCCGGCAGGAGCTGTTGTGGAAGGTTTGTGCGGTCATATCACAGTTCTCAATTACCGCTTTATCCAGCATGGCATGATCAAAATTCGCTGCTGAGAGGTCGGAGTCAATGACTCTGGCATTGTCCAGGTTGGCGTGACGAAGGTCGGCCCCATTCAAATTACAGCCATCCAGAATGCAGTCCCGCAGATCGGTATGGCGAAAATCGGCACCACGCAGGTCACAGTTTTTCCAATAAACGCCACGCAGTTTGCCGGACCGGAATTTACAGCGCTGCATCAGGCTGTTTTTAAAGCGCATGCGCTCCAGATCCCGATGGTTCAGAGATAGCCCTGTGAAGTCGGATTGATCCGGGGCGGTCCATCCGGGGTGAAGACTTTCCAGCAATGCCCGTTGCCGCGCAGCCTTCTCTTTTTCCTGCTCAAATTGAGAAGCCAGCCCTGATGTCTGTTGGACCTGATACTTGCCAACCTCTTTGTTGACCAGAATGCTGTTATTGGCTCTTAAGCCAGAGGTTTTGAGCCCATCGGTATCCAGAATGTTGTGGTTACCCGACGTTGTTGAAACCTTCTTTTTTGGTGAAGACTTCTGTTCTGAAGACTTCGATGATGGGCGTTGTTTCTGTGGCACAGGTGGAAATCTCCGGACAAACTCGTTTCATTCTGAGTCGCCCGGATAGGTTAAAGGTTTAGCCCGGATATTTCATAAACGTGCTCACTTTTTTATTTCGCAATAGCCTGAGGGCATTGGCGGTGACCAGGGCTGTGGCACCTGTGTCGGCAAGGACAGCAACCCAGAGTCCGGTTATGCCCAGCAGGGTTGTGACCAGGAAGAAGGCTTTACTGCCCACGGCCAGAAAAATGTTCTGGCGGATAATGGACATGGTGGCGCGGGAAAGACCAATAAGGTCCGCAAGTTCTGCCACACGGTTATGGGTCAGCGCACAGTCGGCGGTTTCAAGAGCAATGTCGGCACCCGATCCCATGGCAATGCCGATATCTGCCGTCTTCAGTGCAGGGGCGTCATTGATGCCGTCACCGATCATGGCAACCCGGCCTTGTTTTCGTAGCGACTCTATTTCAGCAGATTTATCTCCGGGCAGGAGATCCGCACGATACTCCATTCCCAATTGGCTGGCGACGGCTTTCGCAGCCCGTGGGTTATCACCAGTGAGCATGATACTGTTGATACCCATGGCTTTAAGGGCTGCGATGGCATTCGGAGCCTCGGCTTTTGGTTCATCCCGCAGGGCAATAAAACCCACCAAATGCCCTCCAACCGTCACTACTGCGATGGTATTACCCTGCTCTTCAAGCTGTTCAAGTTTTTGTTGAGCGCCTGTAATCAGATCAATACTGTCCTGTAAGTGTCGTGGTGAGCCAACGACCACCGCTTTGCCTTCAACCTGACCTTGCACACCCAGTCCGGCTTTGGCCACAATGTCCGCGGCGGGAGGGAGTTTGATATTCATCTCATCAGCCTTGGCGACGATGGCTTTGGCCAGTGGATGTGTTGAACCTGACTCGACGGCTGCAGCCAGTCGCAGGAGTTCCTGCTCTGGGTTGGGCTCTGGATTGAATGTTGAGCGGTCAAATGATGCTATGTGAGTGACGGCAGGCTTTCCTTCCGTCAGTGTGCCGGTTTTATCAAAGGCGACCGTTGTGACCGAACCCAATAGCTCAAGGGCTGCACCACCCTTGACCAGTGCACCGTTGCGAGACGCTCTGGCCAGGGCCGAGGTAACAGCAGCAGGCGTTGAAATCACCAGTGCACATGGGCAGGCGATCAGTAACAGTGCCAGTGCCTTGTAGATCCATTCTACCCAGGACCCGGCAAATACCAGCGGCGGAACAATAGCTACCAGTGCCGCCAGAAACATCATTAATGGTGTGTACCAGCGGCTAAATGCATCAATAAAACGTTCAACTGGCGCTTTTCGCTCTTCTGCTTCTTCGATCAGACGGATGATACGGTCAACCGCACTTTCTCCGGGCTTTGAAATCACCCTGAGTCGGGCAACCCGATCCACAGATAACGAGCCAGCCATCACACTCTCACCGGGGTTATGTTCAACAGGGACGGATTCGCCGGTCAGTGCGCTTTCATCAAAGCTAACGTTAGGCGTTAAGAGTTCACCATCAACTGGCAGACGGCTGCCCGGTAATATTTCGATGATGTCTCCGGGTGTCAGCGTATGGGCAGAAACCTCTGTTTTATACCCATTGCGGTCAATACGGTAAGCCGTTTCTGGTGTCAGCGCCATCAGCTTCTGGACACCCTGTCGAGCCCGCCCTGCTGCAAATGCCTCCAGATGCTCACCGATCATAAACAGCAGAAGCACCATGGCTGCTTCAACGGTTTCACCCAGAAACAGGGCACCAATGGCCGCGATGCTCATCAGGGTTTCGATGGAAAAGGGAGAGCCACTTCTGGTTAATTGCCATGCTTTGGTCGCAACAGGGTAGAGCCCCCAGAGTGTCGCCAGGTAAAAAAACACGTTGCCAGCAACGGGAAAGGTGCCCTGAATCAATACCGCGACCAGCATAAACGTAGCCAGTGACATAATGCGCCAGTATTTTTTCAGGATACTGTCAGCTGCCGTTTCTGAAGCGGCGTCGTCCTTAACTGAAAAGCCCAGTTCTTTGAGAGTCTTAAGGATGTCATCACTGATGCCGACTCGATTTTCACCCTCTACCAGCAGGCGCTCCGTTGCAAAGGTGACCCGAGCCTGAGTAACACCGTTCAGCCCCTTTACGGCATTCTCAATTTTGGCGGCACAGCCCGGGCAGTCCATGCCAGTGATGATCCAGCTTAGCTGCATACTACCGGAAACCGAAGAAGTCTGACTTTCTATTGTAGAAGCTTCTGAATGAGTGTTATTGCCGCAACACGAAGATGCAGCACAGCTACTTTTCATTGTGTCACTCTGTGGGCTGTCACTGTGGGTTGCTGAGCAGGATGACATGGCTTCACTCGTAATAATATAAAAAAATGTTTATATAAAAATAATTTTATATTTGTGGCGCGTCAAGCCATGAAAATGAATATTGTTAAGTGCATTGTGCAATTATCAAGGTCTGTTCGATTAATACTTTCTTAATATGAACCGGAGCCTACACCCGTGTTCGATTTGCCAAGAGTATTGCTGTAACCACTCTGCGGAGAAATCCACTGCTAAGCTGAATGTCAGAAATAATGGATTTTTGAATCAGGCTGAATGGTTATCAGGAGAAAGAATAATGAGCGCTATCCCCGCAGGTCCTTCATCATCGCAACCAACTATTCCAAATAATGACATTGTGTCCGATTCCCCGGGTAAAACCGCTGACAATAAACAGGTGACTACCACTGAGGCCATCAAGCAGATACCAGAAGCCCCGGGGGAGAACTCCAAACCATCAACCTCACTGGCGGAGCGAAAGATAGAGCATAGTTCAGACATTGCCACAGCGGATGATTTTCAGGCCAGAATTGACGAAATGATCCACTTAAAAACGATTGGCAAATTGATAGAGGATTCTGAGGCTTTCAGTTTGCATGGCGTACAAAACGGCGCGTCTAATAAAAACCCTGCCACTGCTGCCAGCAGCTCGGTAACATCTGCCTTCAACTCTATAAACCATGCCAGTGGTGAAAGAATGGAAGCATACGATTTTTATGGCTTTCATTGCGTGGATACGACCCCTGCCGAGGGTGCAATTACCCATGGGGCAAGAGTCCACCTTGAAAATGCATTCGACCACATCAAAGAGATGCAAAATCAGGAAAACAAGCTCAGTGAGTTTTCCAAAGTGGATATTGCCTTATCTATGGCTTTACATGAAAACAGACCCATCCTTCGACCTCATATCGAAGCGGTTTTCAGCATCCAGGAAAATAAACTCAAGCAATAACCCGTACTATTTTATCAACGCTCTTTAACATGATTCGCCATATCGAGAATGACATGACGGATATGGTGGTCATCCAACTCATAGAGTACCTGCTTTCCTTTGCGGGTTGATCGCAGGATTCGGGCTTCCCGCAAACTGCGCAGATGATGGCTGGTTAAAGGTTGCGACATGCCCGAAATTTCCGATAGACAGCATACAGGCTGTGGCTCTTCAAGACAGGCAATGACCAGCTGCAGTCTTTTGGTGTCTCCCAGCAGCTGGAAAATTTTTGCCAGTCGCCCCATGTCCTGTTCAGACAGCTCAGGCAGCAGAGAACAACAGGTTTGATGCATATCGACCATAGGCTTGTCCGAACCTTAAGAAAATAATTATTGGTAATGGTATTGCGCCATGAGGGCATAGTCTATTTTCCTGGGTTTGCATCATCCGTCGATAAACACTTTTCGAGCCTTGCTGCTGGTGGCAAAATGCTCTCAGCAAAAAAGCAGGCGACAATGATAAGCCGCTGATAGCGGTATAAGCCTTCATCAATAATAATCGGGCCAGCCTGGCGAAAGGATGGCCACAACAAGCCGGGTTATGCACTGTGAAAACCAAAGCGCTTCGAGCAGATATTCTACTACTGGGGGTGTCTGCCATATGGGGATTTGCCTTTGTTGCCCAGATCAAAGGCATGGAGCATCTTGGACCATTTCTGTTTAATGCCTGCCGTTTTGCTCTGGGCTTTATCTCGTTATTACCGGTTTATTTTCTATTGGAAAACATCTCCGGAAAGAAAGTCTCCGGCCATAAAACGCAATACGACAGTCAATTACTGCTGAAATGGGGGCCGTTGACCGGTGTAGTACTTTTTCTTGCTTCATCCTTTCAACAGGTTGGTCTGTTGTATACCACAGCGGGTAACTCTGGCTTTATCACCGGTTTTTATATCATTCTGGTGCCAATACTGGGGATCTGGTTTGGGCACAGTACCCGACCTGCAACCTGGCTGGGGGGAGCCATTGCGCTGGCGGGCCTGTATTTCCTGACCGTACAGGATGGCCTGAATTTCAATAAAGGTGACGTGCTGACGTTAGGCTCTGCCCTTATGTATGCCATTCAAATACTGCTGATTGGCTGGCTTTCCCGGCATGTTCATCCGCTGAGGCTGTCATTAATACAGTTTTTTATGACCGCTTTATGCAGCATGATGGTTGCTCTTTATCTGGAACCCATCAGCCTTGATGCCATTCTAAAAAGTGCAGGGCCTCTGCTGTTCGCCGGCGTTCTTTCTACCGGTGTCGCCTTTACGATTCAAATCATAGCCCAGAGAGATGCAGCTTCTTCTCATGCGGCTATCATTATGAGTCTGGAAGCTGTTTTTGCGGTACTGGGAGGCTGGCTATTGCTGGACGAGCAGCTTGGACTGAGAGGTTTTTCAGGGTGCGGCCTGATGATGACCGGGATGCTACTGTCGCAGCTTAGACGCTCCAAGGATTAAAGGAAAACAAACAGATGGGTTTGCAAGCTGTGTGGAAAATAGCTTTATTTAACTTCCATATTTCCAGTTTTGCCCGGCCGCCTTTCCGATATTACTCCGGATTTAGCTGATCTTCTAAGCGCCCTGGTATCCCTGTTGGTGCTGCGTCCGCAAAAAAGCACCTTGTAAACCCATCTGCTTGTTACTGCCGACTCTTTATTGTTCTTGTTATAAAACGCTCTGATGAGTCGGCACCAAACCCTGTTATTGTTTTTATGGTGGGTGTTTTGTTCTTGTTGCTTTAACTAATACAACTGCTGTGCCAAAAATAGAGATAATTCCCTTATGCCTTGCTGTACGTAGTTTCCGAATGATGGCGTGTTTTTTTATGATTAAATAATGCACAGTTCATCGGTTGTGATTTGTTACCTGGCCCCCCACAAAATGTGACAATGCTCCCGCAAGGTAACAAATACCAGTCTTGGCCTCAGGGCAAAATCCACCAAATCGTTGAGACAGTCTGTTTTTCAGACAGTTGCTGCCGACGTTATACATGTTTGATTATTTCGGTTATTCCGTTTGTTCTACTCCTGCACTAAGGATTATCCTTTGTGCCCCTGCTGACACTGACTGTTATATCAGCAGTTCCGGTTACACTTTTGTTGAAAAAACGGCTGACACATCGGCTGAAAAAACGTAGGAAAACAATGAGCGAACACGACCAAAGCATCCATACTGGCCTCACAGGCCGTTTGTTGCTGGAAAACTCCCTGTTGAACAAAGGGACCGCTTTTTCTATGGAGGAGCGGAGTGAGCTGGATCTTCATGGTCTTCTGCCGCCAAGGGTAGAGTCGATGGAAGAACAATGTCGTCGAGCTTATAAGTCTTTCTCCGTCAAGCCTACGCCGATACTGAAGCACATCTACCTGCGTGCATTGCAGGATACCAACGAAACACTGTTTTATGCTCTCCTGCAACGTCATCTTCAGGAAATGCTGCCTATCATCTACACGCCGGTTGTAGGGCAGGCCTGTCAGCGCTTCAGTGACCTCTACCGTCGACCAAGAGGCATCTACATTTCCTATCCCCAGCGTGAACATATCTCAGCCATGCTGGCCAACTTCAAGCGCAATATTGAAGTGATTGTTGTCACGGATGGTGAGCGTATTCTGGGCCTGGGCGACCAGGGTATTGGCGGTATGGGGATCTGTATTGGCAAGCTGTCTCTCTACAGTGCGGTGGGTGGCATCGCACCGAACAAAACACTGCCTATCGTCCTGGATTGCGGCACCAATAACCGACAGTTGCTGAATGACCCGAATTACCTGGGCTGGCGTCATGAGCGCATTGCAGACGATGAATACTATGCGTTCGTGGACGACTTTATTCGTGCACTGAAACGTCGCTGGCCAAAAGCACTGTTACAGTTTGAAGACTTTGCCATCGACCATGCAACACCACTGCTGGAAAAATACCGGGATGAACTCTGTTCTTTCAATGATGATATTCAGGGCACAGCCGGTGTGACTGCCGCATCACTGCTGGCAGCGGCCAAAGCCGCAGGCAAGTCCATTGAGGAGATGACCATTGCCTTCCTTGGTGCCGGCTCAGCCGGTTGCGGTATTGCCGAGCAGCTGATCCGCCTGATGGTTGGCCGGGGACTCAGTGAAGAAGAAGCCCGTCAGCGAATCTTCATGGTTGACCGCCATGGCGTGCTGAATGACCAGATGGCAGACCTGCGGCCATTCCAGCAGAGGCTGGTACAAAGTTGTGAAGAACTTCGTCAATGGGGTTGTGATGAGAATCCCGGATTGTCAGACGTCGTCACCCATGCCAGACCAGACGCTATCATTGGGGTATCAGGTCAGCCAGGCCTGTTCACCCGGGAAGTCATTGAAAAAATGGCTGAGAACCATGAGCGCCCCATTGTCTTCCCACTGTCTAACCCCATCAGCCAGGTTGAAGCCACGCCAAACGATATTATTCAGTGGAGTAAGGGGCGGGCGTTGATTGCTACTGGTAGCCCATTTGATCCGGTTGAGTACAATGGTAACCGTTACCCTGTCGCCCAATGTAACAATATCTATATCTTCCCGGGGCTGGGTCTTGGTGTCCTGGCCAGTGATGCTGAAAGAGTATCTGACAACATGCTGGATGCGGCGGTGGAAACACTGGCCATGGCCTCGCCAGCGGTTATGAATCCGGACGCTGCTCTTCTGCCTGAATTGAACCGTATTCACCAGGTGACCTGTGATATAGCGATTGCCGTAGCCAGAAAGGCGCAGGAAGAGGGGCTGGCACCTAAATGTGAACAAACTACACTGGAAGCCAGAGTCAGGAACAAGCGCTGGAGCCCTGAATATTGCAGAGTCCATCTGTCTGATTCTTGAAAGTAGTACCAGGATTTACGTTACAGCGTAGAAAAGGATAAGCAGATAAGTTTACAAACTACCAGGCATCTTTATTGTTGTTATTGACTGACAGATGTCTGGTATGTTCCGTTGCCTAGTGTTGCAGTCTTTAAAAAATCTGCGGCAATCTTATTAACATTCCAGCAATTTGCCAGTTGATGTCCTTCAGTATCCTGCAAACTTATCTGCTTTAATCACCGACCTGTTGTTTTTATTATTGGTGGGCAGGATTTGCCATTTAGTTGTTATTATTTGGCATTTTTTGGTTTGCGACTGGTCATATACAAAGGGTGTGCCAATAACCTTTGTTAGTTTTTAACTTGTTGATATTTAATGGGAAAATTTTTTCTGCACCGTTCAGGCCATGCCATGGAAAAAGGGTGAACTGTTACTTGTTGAGTACTGGGTTGTGAAGAGTGTAACCCGGGTAACAGACGAACATGGTTCAGGGTTTATGCACTTCTATACGACTGATCAAACCTTCTTTGGAGAAAAAAATCCTTTCTACCCCTGGTACGTTCAAAGATTCATCTGATGCAATATCAGTGCCCGATCTGACAAACTCAAGTTCTACACAACAGCCATCCAGGCTGCGGTAGCTGTTAACATGCCAGTTCACATCAGGGATTTTTGAAAAAAAAGCCGTCATCATATCAAGAATCGCGGCCTTTCCCTGGAAGTCACCAAGAAAGGCAGAGTAGTAGCTGGCACTTTCATCAAACATTTGAGATATCCAGTCCAGCCTGTGCGCATTGGACAGAGCAATATAGGCTCTGGCGGCTTCGATTTGTTCATCGTTGGTCATAATTTGAGATGCCAATGGTTTGTGAGTGGATACCCAAAATTCACAAGATAGCACTAACCCGACATATCGACCTGCTTCAAGTTGTCACAGGTTGGATTCCAGGGAGTAAAGAAGAGAATTAAATAAGTAAAGGGGGGGGGAGAAGTTTATAGAATGAAAAAATAAACAAACAGACAGGTTTACAGATACGCAGAAGCTCTTTATTTCTTCCCTGTCGAATGCCCGCGCTGCCTTTTGTCGCCTGTTACCAGACTCAGTCAGTCTTCTCGGCTTTCTTATCCCTGTTTGTCGGCTACCTTAAGGTACCGTGCAAACCTGTCTGCTTGAGTGGCCCGGCCTGATATTATTATTTTTGTAGGCTGGGAATCGTCGTTGTTATTGTTGTTATGTTCTGACGATTTTTGTTCTCGCCTGACATAATACAAGTGGTGTGCCAGCTTTTATAAATATCTCTGCAGGCCTTGGTAAATAAGGGGTAAACAGGCCATTCATATTGTATCGCCAGATGTCTGGTGCAGTTTTCCTGTTACTGCGTTTACCCCCTGGATGTAACCTTCGGAATAGACGTAACAAATATGAACTGGCTCAGTTGGCCAGCCATTTCAGATGGTGAATAAGGTTGCTCATGTTGTGCCATAGGTATCAAATGCACATTAATACTTTAAATCGGGCAGTTTGACCTTATAGTAATCAGAGACTTTCACAGGGCAGGCTTGTGTCGGCTCTGCAATGATCAGGACAATAAAATGACGACATCAAACCACTTTGATTATCTGGTAATCGGCGGCGGAAGCGGTGGTATCGCTTCCGCAAATCGTGCAGCTATGTACGGTAAAAAAGTGGCGCTGGTAGAGGCTAAGTATCTGGGAGGAACCTGCGTAAACGTAGGGTGTGTTCCCAAGAAAGCCATGTGGTTTGCCGGGCAAATTGCTGATGCCTGTCGTTATGGGCCTGACTACGGCTTTGATATCAGCATTGACCAGCAATTGCAGTCATTTAGCTGGAGCAAGCTCGTCGACAGCCGAGAGGCTTACATCAGTCGTATACATGCTTCTTATGAACGGGTTCTGGGCAATAATGAAATTACCGTAATAAACGGCTATGGACGATTTGTTGATGCCAGAACAGTAGAAGTAAATGGTGAGCATTACACAGCGGACCATATCACCATTGCAACCGGTGGTGAGCCTCTGATCCCAGATGTTCCCGGAGCCGAATACGGTATCGACTCGGATGGCTTCTTTGAGTTGACTGAGCGCCCTGGCCGGGTGGCTGTATTGGGTGCGGGTTACATAGCTGTTGAACTGGCCGGTGTGCTACACGCCCTGGGCAGTGAAACACATTTGCTGGTTCGTAAACACAAGCCATTGCGTAATTTTGAAGCGATGCTGTCGGATACGCTGGTAGAAGTGATGGCGTCCGAAGGTCCTCAGCTTCATACCCATTCAGTACCAAAAGAAGTGGTAAAAGAAGACGATGGAAGTCTGACCGTTCATTTGGAAAACGGTAACTTATTAAATGTTGATACGGTGATCTGGGCTGTAGGCCGTAAGCCACATACTGCGGGTATTAATCTTGATGCAGCAGGTGTTACGGTGGACGCCCGGGGTTACATTCCGGTTGATAAATACCAGAATACCAATGTCGCTGGCATTTATGCCGTGGGTGACAACATCGGCAAGGTTGAATTGACCCCGGTTGCTGTTGCTGCGGGTCGTCGCCTGTCAGAGCGTCTGTTCAATAATAAACCGGATGAGCATTTGAACTACGACAACGTGGCCACGGTTGTCTTCAGCCACCCCCCGATCGGTACAGTGGGTTTTACGGAACTGGCTGCCCGTGAAGCTTATGGTGATGATAATGTCAAAGTGTATACCAGCCAGTTTACGGCCATGTACAGCGCATTGACCCGTCATCGCCAGCCATCACGAATGAAGCTGATAACTGTCGGTGCAGAAGAAAAGATCGTCGGTATCCATGCGATTGGACACGGTGCGGATGAAATGCTCCAGGGTTTTGCTGTGGCTTTAAAGATGGGAGCTACCAAGGCTCAGTTTGATGACACCGTTGCCATTCACCCAACCTCCGCTGAGGAGTTTGTTACTATGCGGTGAGCCAAATTGGTGGAGGACTTTAATTATTTTGACAACTGATGTCCACGGATAGCAAGGTCTTCGGCAAACTCAGAAATTAATTGTTTTGGCAACTTTGACTACTACTTTATCCACTAAATGGAGTTGCCAAAACTTAACCTCTGTTTCCCCAGCTATTCCCGACGATTACACGACAATATCCATAGCAGGTTCGTAAACGGACTCATAATATTCACAGAAAAAGAAAATCTTCAGCTACTTTCGCTGGAGAAAAATCTCTATCTCTAACCCTGAAATCCTGGCTATCTTTTGATGTTATGAAGTATCAAATTCC
>NZ_PJPV01000087.1 GCF_002864045.1 Endozoicomonas acroporae | reverse complement strand
GCAAAAGACATTAATGATAAACTCTTCTTCAGGCATGACTGTCACCGGCTATTAAGCAATCTGTTTTAGAGGGCAGGTTGGTTAAGGTGTAGTCATGCCTTATGTGATGTCAAAAGTCGGCCTTCGCGTTAACTGTGGGTATGGAAGACGGAAAGAATCTGTCCAAAAGAACAGGAATGCTGTGAAACAAGATTTGATTTATAAGACTACGGTTGTGTAGATCGGCTACCAGACTCCACAACACACATTGGCCAAAGCATTGCTCAGGGTAGCAAATGCACCCTGAGCCCGTGAACACTTCCGTTTATTCCTGGTCTTCCCATTTCAGGCTGCGTTCTACGGCTTTCTTCCAGCCTTTGTACAACCCGCTACGCTGCTCATCATCCATCACCGGAGTATAAACACGATCAACGCCTACCTTGTCCTTAAGCTCATCAATGCTCTTCCAGAAACCAACGGCAAGACCTGCCAGATAAGCCGAACCCGCTGCTGTTGACTCCGTCACCGTTGGGCGAACCACTTCTTTATTCAAAATATCTGACTGGAACTGCATCAGGAAGTTATTGGCAACAGCACCACCATCCACACGCAGCTGTTTCATTTCGATACCGGCATCCTGCTGCATCGCTTCAATCAGATCACGGGACTGGTAAGCAATGGCTTCCAGCGTGGCACGCACAATATGGTTACGGTTAGCACCACGGGTCAGACCGAAAATGGCACCACGGGCATAAGGATCCCAGTAGGGCGCTCCCAGGCCAACAAAGCCCGGTACGACATATACACCATTGGTGTCTTTTACTTTGCTGGCAAAATATTCGGTATCTGCCGCATCACGAACCAGGCCAAGCTCATCACGAAGCCACTGAACAGAAGCCCCACCCATAAAGACAGAGCCTTCCAGGGCATAATGCAACTTGCCATCAATACCAAAGGCAATGGTCGTTAAAAGACCATTTTCAGACTTCACTGGAGCCTCACCGGTATTCATCAACAGGAAGCAGCCTGTACCATAGGTGTTCTTGGCCATGCCTTTCTCATGGCACATCTGACCAAACAGGGCAGCCTGCTGATCACCTGCCATACCAGCCACCGGAATCCGGGTGCCGCCTTCACCACCGATGTTGGTCTTGCCATACACTTCCGAGCTGGACTTCACTTCAGGCAGCATGCTGCGTGGAATATTCAGCGTCTGCAAAATGGTGTCATCCCACTCCAGACGGTTGATATCAAACAGCATGGTCCGTGAAGCGTTGGTTACATCCGTCACATGGGCGCGGCCATTAGTGAGCTTCCAGGTCAGCCAGGTATCCACGGTACCGAACAACAGGTCACCTTTCTCGGCACTTTCACGGGCACCTTCGACGTTATCAAGAATCCACTTGATTTTTGTGCCAGAGAAATAGGCGTCCAGAACCAGACCGGTGGTTTCACGGATATGACTTTCCAGACCGGCTTTTTTTAATTGTTCGCAGATCTCCGTTGTACGACGGCATTGCCATACAATGGCGTTATAGACCGGCTGACCGGTAGTTTTATCCCAGACAACAGTGGTTTCACGCTGATTGGTAATACCAAGAGCGGCCACCTCGTCCGGGCGAATATTGGTTTTTGCCAGCACCTCGGTCAGAACCGAACTCTGGGTCGCCCAGATCTCCATCGGGTTGTGCTCAACCCAGCCCGGTTGAGGATAATACTGGGTAAATTCCCGCTGAGAAGTACCGACGATGTCACCATCGTGGTTAAAAATGATGGCCCGTGAACTGGTTGTACCCTGATCAAGAGAAACAATGTATTTCTTTTCAGTGGTCATTCTTTTTTCCTTAATTCCTTAGCTGGCAGGGGTATTACCCCTACCTTCTCACAAAAATCGGCTAATAATCGATCAGGCGATGCTGATTTCACAACCAGGTGTGGCGCACACAGCAGGTTCTACCTGCCTACCCAGCACATTGATGTAAAGCCATGCGCCGGTCATGGCACCACAGATTGGAGCAACAATCGGTACCCAGAAATAGGGGTTGGCTCGTACAGTTAACATTTCATCACTCAACACTGACCCATAGTGCCAGAGCAAGATTGCCTGTGAATTATCAAAGTTGGCCAAAGTTTTCGGCATACAGGTAAATAGGCAATCCCACCAGCAATTGTTGTTAATTACCACTTTGTCAAAAAATCACTTACTATGTGTGCCCTGATTTATAAGAAGGGCTTCTGAGACAGTCTGCCTGCACGGGGTTTCCATCTTATGAAACAGCTCAATATGCCTGAATTTTTGGTGTGAGAATGATGTCGTATGTTGTCGGTTCCTGTGACCTTGTCAATGTACAAATCAGGTAAGAACGTTGGTCGTTTTTACAGTAAAAGTTCCAGCATTATTGATTGGGTAAGCACTCTGAACTGGCTCCTTGTATCCGGTTCAGAAGTGCTGATGCACTGAATGAAAAGTCTATTAATTTAGCTTCCGGTGACCGTTATGCGCATAGGGATCCCTGGAGAGATCCAGGAAAACGAGAATCGTGTTGCTGCAACGCCCGATACCGTGGGCAAGTTGCAGAAGCTCGGTTTTGACGTCGTCATTGAACGAGGTGCAGGGGTAAAAGCGAACTTTGGGGATGAAGCATTTACTCAGGCTGGTGCCCGGGTCGTTGATCGTGATGAAGTCTGGAATTCAGACATTATTCTCAAGGTGAACGCGCCTATTGATGGTGAAATTGCACTGCTAAAAGATGGCGCTACCCTGGCCAGCTTCATCTGGCCAGCCCAGAATGAAGCGCTGATGAATAAGCTTAGCCAGCGCAATGTGAACATTCTGGCAATGGACAGCGTACCGCGCCTGTCGCGCTCACAGTCCCTGGATGCCCTGAGCTCAATGGCCAATATTGGTGGCTATCGTGCGGTGGTTGAGGCATCCCACGAGTTTGGCCGCTTCTTTAATGGCCAGATCACGGCGGCCGGTAAAATTCCGCCAGCCAAGGTGCTGGTCATTGGTGCCGGTGTTGCTGGCCTGGCTGCCCTGGGTGCAGCGGGCAGTATGGGTGCCATTGTGCGTGCCTTCGATACCCGGCCTGAAGTCAAAGAGCAGGTTGAGAGTATGGGGGCGGAGTTTCTCGAGCTGGTCTTTTCACCGGAAGAGGAAGAACAACAGGACTCTTCCGATGGTTATGCGAAAGAGATGAGCCAGGCGTTTATTGATGCTGAGATGGCACTCTTTATGGAGCAGGCCAGAGACGTTGATATCATCATCACCACGGCGCTTATTCCCGGCAAACCGGCACCAAAGCTGATCACCGAAGACATGGTCAAGGCCATGAAGCCCGGCAGTGTTATTGTCGATCTGGCTGCCCAGACCGGTGGTAACTGTGCATGTACCGTCAAGGACCAGATCACTGTCGCCCATGGTGTAAAAGTGATCGGTTATACCGATCTGCCAAGCCGTCTGCCTACCCAGTCATCGCAACTGTACGGCACTAACCTGGTGAATCTGCTGAAGCTGCTCTGTCCAAACAAGGATGGGCAGATTGATATCAACTTTGATGATGAAGTGATCCGTGGCCTGACCGTGATCCGTGACGGCAGCATCACCTGGCCACCCCCCCCGGTGAAAGTCAGTGCCGCCCCGGCTGCTGGGCCGGAACCAGTGGTGGCTAAAGAGCCCGAGCAGGAAGCAAAGGCCAGGCCCTGGCTGAAGCCGGTACTGATGGCTGTCGGGGCTGTACTCTTTGGTTGTGTGGCTAACGCGGCTCCCGGCAGTTTCCTGGAACATTTTACCGTTTTTGTCCTCGCTTCCATCGTCGGCTATTACGTTATCTGGAATGTGACGTCTGCGCTGCATACGCCATTGATGAGTGTTACCAACGCCATCAGCGGCATTGTGGTGGTTGGTGGTCTGGTCCAGATGGGCAGTGACAACAATATCGTACTTGCCCTGTCGGGTATCGCCATCACGGTCGCTGTCATCAATATTGTTGGTGGATTCGCTGTTACCCAGCGGATGCTCAAGATGTTCCGTCTGGATTAACAGGAGTCGCCCGCAATGTCTGAAGGATTACTGGTAGCGGCTTATCTGGTCGCTGCATTAATGTTTGTTATGAGTCTTGCCGGGCTTAGCCGACAGGATAAGGCAAAAAACGGCAATATCTACGGTATCACCGGGATGGTGGTGGCTGTTCTGGCCACCCTGGCCCATGCCCATATTGCCGGCATTACTCTGGTAACGCTCTGCATGATAGTGGGTGCGGGTGTTGGTCTTTATCTGGCGATTAAAGTCCAGATGACGGAAATGCCACAGCTGGTGGCCATTCTGAACGGCTTTGGTGGTCTGGCCGCCGTACTGATTGGTTTTGCCAGTGCGCTGGAAGTCAATGACTCACTGGCTGGTCAGTTGAAAGACCTGGTCATGTCCGCTGAGCAGTTGATTCACAGCTCGGAAATCTTTATCGGGATTATTATTGGTGCGGTGACGTTCAGTGGCTCGGTAGTAGCGGCGTTGAAGCTTCATGGCAAGATTTCCAGCCGTCCGGTATCACTGCCCGGCAAGCACTGGACCAACCTGGCTATCCTTGGCCTGGCGGTGTTGATGGGGGTTGTCTATGTACAGCAGCACAGTATTCTGGCCCTGGTGCTGGTCACCCTGCTGGCCTTTGCCTTTGGTATCACCCTGGTGCTGGGTATTGGCGGTGCCGATATGCCGGTGGTGGTCTCCATGCTGAACGCTTACTCAGGTCTGGCGGCGGCCATGACTGGCTTTATGCTGGGCAACAACCTGCTGATCATTACCGGTGCCATGGTGGGTTCTTCCGGTGCCATCCTCTCTTACCTGATGTGCGCAGCCATGAATCGGTCGTTTATTTCGGTGATTCTGGGTGGCTTTGGTACCGCAGAGGGGACGATCGTCGAAGGTGGTGAGCAGGGTGACTATACGGAAGTCAGCGCAGAAGACGTTGCGGAACAGCTGAAGAACTCCGCCAGTGTCATTATCACCCCTGGCTATGGTATGGCGGTTGCCCAGGCTCAACACCCGGTTCGTGACCTGGTCAAGAAGCTGCGGGACCGTGGGATCAACGTTCGTTTCGGTATCCACCCGGTAGCCGGTCGTCTGCCGGGTCATATGAATGTACTGCTGGCAGAGGCAAAAGTGCCTTATGACATCGTGGAAGCGATGGATGAAATCAACGATGACTTTGCCGATACCGATACGGTTCTGGTGATCGGTGCCAACGACACGGTGAACCCGGCGGCGGCTGAAGACCCAACCAGCCCAATCGCCGGTATGCCGGTATTGCGGGTCTGGGAAGCCGGAGAAGTGATCGTCTTCAAACGCTCGATGGCTACCGGTTATGCGGGGGTTCAGAACCCACTGTTCTTCCGTGACAACAGCCGTATGCTGTTTGGTGATGCCACCGACAGCGTTGAGCAGATTCTCAAACAGTTCTGATATTCCCTTCCTTCCTTCCGGCTGTCAGCAAACGCTGTCAGCCCGGAACATTTCTGGCAAGACCTCTCAGTAATCCAGGTACTGCTAAAAATAAAAAACAATCATTCTTATTTGCATCTACATTTGTACTCCGAATCTTTTAAACCCGGAGGCCCTGAAATGACCCCTGTACTCACTTCCTGCGTAACCATGACACCACCGTCTGATTCGGCTGCCACTGATAGCGGCCATAGCCTTGGGCAAGGTTCTGTCTGGTCGAGATTCTGGAGTATCAGCAAGTCAGTGGCTAAATCCTTTCATCCGGACTTTGATCCCGGGCAACGGTCTGACCAGCCGGGTGGTCCATGGATACAGCTGAAAATTCAACCTAAAGAGCTGGCCCTGCGTCTGGCCCAGAGAGCCATACCCGCCGATAGCTATTTCCATACTATTAACCAGGTGGCTATGGCCTGTATGGCGCTGGCCAGCCTGCCGGGTTGTGGGGGTGAGACGTCGCAAGACCATAATCCGGGAGCCAGTAAAGAACCGACCGGTACTCCTGCCTCAACCTCACCATCGACCAGTCCTGAAACCAATGGCACTGACTTAAGGGTGAAAGCCTTGTCATACGTGGGCTTTAAGGCACCCGGCGATTGGAACCACAAAGCACACAAAGAGCACAAAGGAAAAGAAAAGCTCTTCTTAGTGCTCTTTGCCGTGAAAAATATTTTGCTTAACCATTTTTCATCCCCTGAGGGTGGCGCAAAATATTTTCACGCGCCATGGGCATTTGTGTGCTTTGTGGTTCCAATTCAAATCTCTAAACCTGTATCAATCCCCATGTTTTCGGGGTTTTTAAGCTTAAGTCAGTGCCATTGGAATATAAACCGGGTTGAACCTGGCAGCCTGATTCATAATGCCATCGGTTATGCCCTGAACCAGTGGCCAAAGCTGATCATTTACTGTGAAGACGGCCTGTTGAACATCAGCAATGCCGCTGCCGAGAATGCCATTCGCCCCTTGACTGTGGGACGCCGCAACTGGCTGTTTGCCGATACCCCTGATGGCACCCGGGCCAGCGCCATTTATTACAGCCTGATCGAAAGTGCCAAAGCCAATGGACTGGAGCCTTCCGAGTACCTTTGTTACGTACTGGAGGAACTGCCGTATGCGGATACGGTTGAGAAGCTGGAAGCACTCCCGCCCTGGAATGTAAAAGCCAGCGGTGCGCTATCCCGAAACACATCTCACAGCCAGACTGCCTGACAAAACAGGTCAGCCTTCCCTGATACCGGCTGCCTGGAACTTTACCGGGCTGACTAGTTCAGTTCTATTGTTGTCATCCCCAGACGATTCTCCAACTGGAAACAGGTAATCCCCGAAGAAACCATGCCGTCACTTTCCTCCTCATTAACCGCAGACACGGCATCCCCGTTAACAGCCACTGAAGCCGGAAGGCACCAGCCAGCAAACAGCCGAAAACAAGAAAGAAAGCGAACCATGTCAGGTTACCAGGTGGAACAGACAACAACGGGCA
>NZ_PJPV01000086.1 GCF_002864045.1 Endozoicomonas acroporae | reverse complement strand
TCGTTTATTATCTGAACAGACCTTTAGCTCTAGACCAAAGTGGCAGGTATACCTCTTACCACGTCTCCCCTATTAAGTAGCTGGCCATATGGAATCATATATTTCTGGCTACTTGGGCAGGTGCTATGCGAGGCACAACGGAGGGAGCATAGCCGTAGCTATGTGACCGGAGTTGTAACGAAGCACGACTGCATGGATGCAGGAGCTAGAGCAACGCAGGAGCAGTTGCCGGGAGTGCCTGAACAAGGAGTCAGAAATATATGATTTCATATGGTTAGCTACTTAACTGACCACTCTCCCGGCAAACCAGGGATTAAACCGATGACCTTTCGCATATTATTAATCTCATTACTGTTTTCCAGTTCAGCTATGGCATTCGCAGGTAATGATTATAACTATACATTTATTAATACCGGCTTTGGTTACAATAATCAGAATCAGGGCACGCAAAACTTCGATGGAACCACCTGGTTCGTCAATGGTGCCTATAAAGTCCCTTCCATACCTGTCATCCTGAACGCAGGATACGCCTACGGCCGCATTGATAAAGATGATGTTGCCAGTAATATCGAGATTGATGGCAGCTCCTACTTTGCCGGAGCCAGCCTGTTATTAAAGCCAACGGACAGATTCCATGTCATTCCATCAGTCACCAGTGGCCGACTCAGAAACGGCCTGTCTGTGGATGCGGATGAAGTAAAGGATAAAGTCACAGCCCACACAGCGTCGGTCAGCGCCCGTTATCACCTGGAACGAGGCCTCTGGCTGAATTCCGGCTATATTCAGCAATACTACGACCGGGACGAAGATGACAATACCGGCTTCTTCACTGCCGGAGCAGAATATCAAGTGGATAATGAGTGGGCATTCGGCCTGAATTATCGCGGCAATTCTGACCAGTACACCACCCAGTTTTTTGTGAAACTCTTCTTCTGAGTGATCACTGAATTCGGCAATGTGTCCCCATTCCCACCAGAATCTGAACCACTTGGATGCCCCGCTGCCTGCTGCGGGGCTTAAATAAAGTTAACAAGACAGCTAAAAAGACAGAACAACGGCCTTGGTATCCGTATTTTTGGCCTTGAGCCCTCTCAAGCTGAAAGAACGGGAATGTTTGAGAATGTCCAGCTGAAGACTGGCAGGATCACCCAGATATATAACCTCATAGTTGGCACTGCGATTCTGGATGGGCTGAACACTCACAGATTTGGTAAGAGGCAGGCTTTCCAGACAAGCCCGTAGTTCATCAACATCCCGCATACGATCGAAATTTTTCAGTGTTACCTGAATTTTGCTTCCGTTGTTGAACTGGCTGATAAACTGCTTCTTTATTGCACTGGTGAGCTTTGGCTGCAAATCTTCCATGGCATAACTCAGAGAGTTTTGTTCCCGAATAGTGGCCGAATCAGAAATTTCAACGCTATTGTTTGGATCACTGGATACGTTAATCAAATCATCGCTACTAAAGCGGTCAGTAATACGGACTTTAATGGTCGTCTGCAGTCCGGTCATACCTCCCATTGCCTTATACTCATACTTGCTGATGTCAGTCTTGATGGTGTATCGAGCACTATTGGGCGAGGACGAAACCTCAAAACCACTGGTCGCCAGAAGTTCGCGCATCAGGCGATCAACCTCAGGTCTGTCCGTTTGAATTGCAAAGGATGGTCGCCCCATATTTTCCTGAATAGCGAGAATCTGCTGCTGACCGTCAGGAGGAGAGTCACTTACCTCGGCACTGATGATGATGAAGTAGTTGTTTCCTTCCTGGTACTCCTTGATCACCGTATAGCGCTGCACATGGCCAGAGGAAACAGTTGAAAGTTTTGCTCTCAAGGCTTCTGCGTTTTCAATCGTTGTTTTGGAGGCCATTTGCACCCCGCCATACTGTTCGACAGCACTGCGCAAAGCATTGTTCAACGCTGTCGTGCGTGCAGCTTCCACACCTGATGACAAAGACGCAACACCACGGGCTTCAACAATGCTATCTTGCTTTTCAAACAGTTCAGAGAAATCACGGCTACGTTCTGAAATGACCATTACGTTATAGGTCATACCATCATGCTCACCGGTATTAAAATTCCATGCGGCTTTCAGAGTGCCTTCAACATTGCTGGTCAATGATGTGTAGTACTCTTCGAGTACTGTATCACCTTTCCAGGATTGACTGGCCCGCTCTACAGAGGAAATCCGTTCCCCTTTAAGATAAGCCGTCAGAGATTTCATGGCATCCTGCCGTGCTATCTCTTGAGCAACATTGGCTTTACGGTGCATACCGAGACCAATTGCGATCACGGTACGTCCAAGCTCATTGTCATTCACCATGCCCATATACTGGTTATTAGCCAGCATTGTGGACACCGTTTTCTCAAGAGAAGCATTGGCTAATGCTGGCAACATTGGCAACATTAGAAGTGCTGCCAGAATGAGAGCCCAACGTTTCATTAGTTAACGGCCCTCCTTACCAACCAAATGCGTCTTCTGCATCGGCATTGCCGCCTCCGGTATAAGCGCCGGAGGTAGCCGTACCTTGTGTGTTTTGAACGGGAACCTGCTGCTTCACAGGTTGCTGTGTCGCTACTGGAGGAACGACACGATTGCTGCTGGCAGCTTCTCGCTCGGCTTGGTTATAAACAGCCTTGTTGCTTTCAGCAATGCGAACAGATTGGTCCAAACCGTCTTTAGTGCCTTTGAGTTGCTGCTGTGATTGAACGTCCAGTACTTTGGTTTGGTACTGGCTGGCCTGCATAAGCCTGGCATTAATAACACTGGATGTATCAATGGAGTAAATGCTGACGTAAATATCCTGGCCAGAAAGCGGGTGGGTCACACGCCTGCCAAAACGCTTGGATAGACCTTGAACAGCACGATTTTCGATGCTCTGGCTAAGCTCGCTGGTAAAGCTATCCGCAGCAATGCTGACGTCCTTTCCGCTGCCACTACTCATGGTCGTCATTGCCTGCTCGGCTTTTTCATAGGCAGCAACGTCCGCATAAAGGGCTGTAGCCACTTGTTTACGTGCCATCAGTTCAGCGATACCACGGGCTTTTCGTTCAGAAGAAGAGCTACTGCCAACAGGGCTGGCAGCTATGCCAAGAATATGGAAATTACCGGAACTATCACGGAACTTGCGCCCCCCTGTAGCGGTAGACCAGTCCTGGCTGCGTATATAATCAGCCAGATTTTGTTTCCCTTTGGGAAGCGTCATTGCTGCACCTGAAAGCAGAGCCCGTATCATCTCCTCTTGTTTTGGAGACCAGACGGTCACCATGGCAACTTTATACTGTTGCTTAATGTCATCCCATGATTCAAACTGAGCAGCAGTAATGGCACCATACAGAGGCATTTTGGAAACGGCTTCAGCCATACTATAGGCTTCACCTGTGACACTGCCTGCCAGCTGGTCCAGCTCGTTCATGGTGCTTTCATGTTCAGACATGGCTTCCTGATAATTGGCTTTAGCCTGCTCATATTGGGCTTGCTTGTCAGCAGCTATTTCACCCTTATCGAAGTGCCCATCCAGCTTTTTGATAGCAGCTTCCATCAATGCATCGGCTCTATCACCAAAGGTGACACCTCGGAGCATTTGTGCTTCTTTGGCATCCATAACTTCCAACAGTTTGGCTACTCGCCCCCTCTGAGCAGCAGCTTTTCTTTCCAAATTTTCAAGTTTGTCTTTGAACTCAACATTAAGGTCTGTACCCGGGGTGCTGACACGATCTGCTGCAGACATATCAGTATAGATGTACTGAATAATGGATCGTTTCGCATCCAGAGATGCTTCCATGGATTTCAGAGAACGCTTAATGATGAAATCGTCATCATAAGATGGATCTTCCGAGTCAAAAATAGCTTCGCTCAGAGCGACATATACTCTTTTATCGCTGTTCCAGCCCTCAAGCACCCCACCTTTATCCAGAAATTGATAAGCAAGAGCCATCGCATCAACCGCGGCAGCGGACTGTGCAGGCATGGTTTGCAGTTGAGTGGTAACGGCTGTGGCAGGTGTTTCGACGATTTGTGGCTGGACAGAAACAGCAGTTACTTCTGGCGAAGCCGCTTCGGGTTTAAACTCTACAGCGTGTGCTGCTGAAGAGACAGCCAGTGCCAGTAGTGTGACTTTAAAGAGAGATCTCATGGTTTGTTCTCAATAATTTGGATAGTGTTATAAGCAAATTTATTTATTGCGGCATACAGTTGCAGATAAGAAACGAACCGGGATGCTTCCTGCTTTAATCCCATGCGGTGAAGAGATTCTGTGTAACGTGAAATAGCTTCCAGGTTGCTGGGTTCAAGAGCGATCCACTGTAAATAAACAGCAGCAGCTTCCGGCCAATTTTGCCTTGCGATTAAGGCAGCTCCCAGATACTGCCAGCTCTCCTGATGACGAGGTGAACTATTGATGCTTTCTTTTAGCAGAGAGATGATTGTATCCAGTTCTCTACCCTGTTCAAAAAGGACTTTGGCATCGATAAAGGCCTGGGCTGGCTGATCACTGAATGTGTTACTGAACAGAATATGTCCGGGCAGGCTCAGAGCGGCCGAATAAGGGCTGGCAAGATTCAGTTGGCCAGGTAGTTTGTGCAGGTAGGCAAGGGGATTCTTTTGATGGTTTTCCTTAATCTGTGCAATAGCATTTGGTGCGCGTGCAGGCAAGGCTGTACTCTCAAAAGCAAGAATGGTTGTCTCAGGTAGAGATTTTTGTTTCAGGTGGTTATCAATGACATAGGCGCTGGCGGGGAGTTTGCAGAGCCAATCCAACGCAGGTGAGTTGTCAGCCTGCAGTGCCAACAGTCTCTGCCTTTCGAGAAAAGGCTGCTGCGATGGCTGGTAATAGTTTGCCAGGCAGTATTTTTTTAACAGTTCTTTCTTTTCCCACTGCAGTGCAATCTCCTGCAACCCAAATTCCGAAAAGATCTTCCCCAGATAGTGGTAATGCTGACCGGCATCCAGCTGATGTAATAGTGTGGTGATATCTTCCGTGCTTATGTCTTCATTTTTGCTGGCCGTGATCAACCTTTTGATATCTTCTTCATTAGCTGCCAGAACATAGCGGTAGCTCTCTCCTTCCGGGCGGTTCACCAGAATACGAGATGGAAGCTTTTTCAGCCGGATGTCACGCTGTCTGATCAGGGCCTGGTCAAGAGAGGAGCTACCTGTTGAAGATGAGAGGGCTTGTAGCTGGTAATGCTCTGTGATCTGCTGCCATGCAGAAATCATTGCTTTGGCTTTAGCCGAATTTCTGGATGTATCTCCTCCATACGGAAGAATCACCGTAGAAAAAACTATGCCGGAGTCGACGATAATGCCGGTTTTGCTGGCCGCATACTTGTCAAAATATAACGTATGTGACTGACCAAGAGTAACAGCCGAAGCTGCTACTCCCGGAGTACCAGACAGAGCAAAGACCATTACCAGGGCAGTAAGGATTTTCGTACTGTGCATACTGCTCAGTCCTTGTAGTTATCTTCCCATTCTGGAGGTAGCGGCATACCGTTGGATACGGCAAACAGCTCGTTCTTTTTGAAGAAGAGTGGATCAGCTTTGATTTCAGCGACCAGGTCCTGAACATCAGGATCTGTCCAAATGTTAGAAAAGAAAAAACCATACGGCAGAGTCCAAGTTACAAGCAATTGGCTCGACTCTGATTTGATTCTCAGGGCAATATTCTATGCTGAACTCCGTTTCTTCCGACGACTTCCAGCACTCTTAGCTTTGCCTTTTCTTTTAAACGGCTGGTTCGAAGGAGCAGGCAATCCGGCAACAGAGGGTAAGCCATCGTTCATGGTTTGCATCAATAACGCTCTCAGCTCCTGATCAAGCCCGCCCATAAAGGCACCGTAGCTGCCTTTTCGCTCAACAATGTCATTCAGCGAGGCTTCCCAGCGTGCGGTCATATCCGGCGTGGTCACTCTTTCCGGTAATGCATTGACCAGGGCTCTGCCGGTGGCGGTTGCATGAATATTTCGGCCTTTGCGCTCCAGGAACTGCCGCTTGAACAAGAGTTCAATAATACTGGCCCGGGTTGCCTCGGTGCCCAGGCCATCGGTTTCACGGAGAATCTTGCGAATGTCTTTATCCTGAACAAATCGGGCGATGCCCGTCATGGCCGAAAGGAGTGTTGCATCATTAAATGGTTTGGGGGGCTGTGTCATTTTTTCCTTCAGCTCGGCTTCAGGACAATCAAGCACATCGCCTTTGGCCAGCTCAGGTAAAAAAGTGCTCTCTTCATTATTTTCATCACCAGCGGAACGCTGATGACTTTTGCCCGAATTCATCAGAACCTTCCACCCTTCCTCGACAGTCTGGCGGCTTCCCGCTCGGAAAAGGCCTTTTTCTATGTCGATATCGACGACTCTTTTTCTGAAGGTATGATCAGGATAAAACTGTGCAACATATTGTCTGGCAATTAATCCATACAACTTGCGATCCAGTTCAGACAGTCGTTCAAGGTCCGTTCTCAGGGAGGTAGGAATAATCCCGTGATGCGCCCCAACTTTTTTATCATTCCAGGCACTGGTTTTCCTTTCCGGCAATGCCTGGTCCACCGCCTTCCCCAGCGAAGAGACATTGTGGCGAATTGTTGCCAACACTTCAGGTGCCTGGGATAAGTGCTCTTCGGGCAGATAGCGGCAATCTGAACGGGGGTAAGTAATCAGTTTCTGCTCATAAAGACGCTGACAGCTATCAAGCACCGTCTTGGCATCCATACGCAACTGCCTGGCAGCATCTATCTGCAGTGCCGACAACGAGTAGGGTAATGGCGGGGGTTCTTTGCCACGCTTATCTTCGACGCGTTTTACTGTCCCCTGCTTGCCGGTAATACGGTCCACTACATTCTGCGCCAGACGCCGATCCAGCACTCGCCCTTCCTCATCCATCCAGTTCTGGCAGGCTTCGCTAGGTAGCCATTTGGCTTTGAAGGTTTCCTCTTTTGCCGTTAACAAGGTGGCAAAAACCTCAAAGTAAGGCTTAGGCTGAAAGTGTTCAATTTCGGCATCACGTCGGGCGACAAGACCCAGAATCGGTGTCTGCACCCGACCGATGGAGAGCAGCCCATTAAAGCCAACCTTCCGGCCAAGCAATGTGCAGGCGCGGGTCAGGTTAATACCGTAAAGCCAGTCTGCCCGGGAACGAGCCAGGGCAGAAACCGCCAGCGGTACAAACTCCTGGTTGGATCGCATCCGCCCAAGGGCCTGGGAAACGGCAGAAGGGTTCAGATCGCTGATTAATAAACGACGAACATCTTTTTTACGCTGGGCAGAGAGCTTCAGATAATCCAGCACTTCATCCACCAGCAACTGGCCTTCACGATCAGGGTCACCGGCATTGACAATAATATCAGCCCGTTTGAGCAGCTTATTGATCACTGATAACTGCCCACGCCCTCCCTTCCGGGGCCTCAGCTTCCATTGCATGGGAACAATAGGCAGGTGCTCAAGCTTCCATGTTTTGAAGGCCGGATCATAGGCATCCGGCTCCTCCTGCTCAAGCAGGTGACCTATGCACCAGGTCACCACATCTCCTGAAGCAGACTCGATATAGCCTTCCTGTTTTTTCAGGGGCTTTTTCAAAACATCGGCAATGGCTCGCCCAAGGCTGGGCTTTTCGGCGATAAATAACCGCATTCAAAAACAATCCGGCTGATAATGACTGAAATACTGTTTTTTTATACAGCATAATTCATCATTTGGCGAGTATTCATCCGTTTTCTTACCAGCCCAGATAGAGTCGGCTGCTGTTATTTTTCCAAAGGTGTTTCGAGTCTTGCATCTGTTGATACAGCTTTTCCTGACTCCTTTCCTGATCCGGCACCTGATCAACCAATCTTGGTAGCAGATTCCGGTTCACCTCTGTTACAACATCAGAACTATGCACTGGCACGGTATTAACACCCACCTCCGCCATAGGTTCTGAACTGGAATCCCGACTGTGCTCTGAAGGCCCGGCATCTTCACCAACAGAGTCCTGACCATTAATAAATGGCTCCTCAGCCCACGGAAATGATAGATCTTCCTGAGGAACCTCATAATCTCTCTGCCCGGCGTCATCTGTGTTTACTTCCTCTGCGGGGCTGAGTACACCGGCAATCTCGTCTTCAGCAACGGAAACAGAGGGTTCCAGAACTATGGCTGAATCCTCTTCCGAAACAGGCTCCGGGTAAGGTTCATCATCAGGCTGCCTGACAAAGCCACAGAGGCGATTGATGGCTTCTTGCTCATTCTCCAGCGTGTAGAAAATCTCATAAGGTGGTTCGCAAGTTATCGGGGTTTGGGGCTTGTGATCTGTATGACCAACATGATTGTCAATAATGACATCCGGAACCCGGGGGTATTCAATGTCAAGATGACAAATCGATATTCCGGTGCCTTTATCCCTCTGCCCCTCTGCCAGATAACGGCCCAGAATCCCCTTAAATGGTATAAATTCATCAAAGTAAACCGCTTCAGCGTTCAGCGCCCTGCATAAATGAGCAACCCCCAGTTTCACAGGATCTGTAATAGCAGGTTTGACAAAATCAAGCCCATAGCCTTTAACCAGGCTCAATACATGTTGTTCATGTACCTGATAACGAACGGTGATTTGGGGAAAGGTGATGATTATCCCATCGGCAGTAATACAGAGAATGTCCGTAACAGCCGCCGTCTCAGGCACAATGCTGATAACAAACCCTTCATCAGAAGGCCAGAGTGGATAAACACCGGCAGGATAGACATCCTCATAAAATTGGTTTCCATTCCTGAATACTCCCACGCTTCCCTCCGGAACCTGGTAGAGAAAAGGAATATAAGAGTAGAAGTCAGAGGCTTCAGTTTTTTCACTGAACAACGGTAAAAAAAATACCAACAATAAGTAGTTAACCAAATGAAATCGTATTTTCTGACTAAGTGGGCAGTCACTCTGCGGCGTTACAACTACGGTCACATAGCTACGGCTATGCTCCCTACGTTGTGCCTTGCATAGTAACTGCCCACTTAGCCAGAAATATACGATTCCATTTGGCCAACTACTTAACAGCTTTAGTTTCTTTTCCACAATTTGGCTCCAGGTTTTAATAAAAATTTATCAGGTACAGTAGTTAACCACTTATAGCAAGACAATGAACCAGAACGTTAAAATTGAAAACCTGTGGGAGTTCACATAAAGCAATTTCAGGAAATAGCCGATGCAGTGCGAGAAGTTCACGATGCAACTCAACGCTTATAAGTAGTTATCTAATTATAAAAAATGGAACTTATCCTTCAAGTAGTGATCAAAGGATTGAATAGCAAACTATCATCCAATTTTTTGTTTAACTTTAAGGATAATGCATCATGTCCAGCGTAAATCCTAACAGTAATATTGCATATTCAAGTTTGGATATTGCCGATTCAAAAAATGATCAGCCAAACATCAATTCGTCTAAAGAAACCAGTGCGTCTTTTAATTCCAAAAACATCAATACTGTTAAAGAAACTTCAAGTTACTCCCTCCTTTCGTCAGCTTTCAATCTGACTGCAGGGGCCGTTTCATCCCTAGTTTCACTTGCTAACCGGGTAATTGCCGGAACCCCTCCTTCATATGAGGAAACCATCAAAAACGATGCTAAAGCTG
Source organism: Endozoicomonas acroporae (assembly GCF_002864045.1). Classification (GTDB taxonomy): domain Bacteria; phylum Pseudomonadota; class Gammaproteobacteria; order Pseudomonadales; family Endozoicomonadaceae; genus Endozoicomonas; species Endozoicomonas acroporae. Next base: position 6,737 of record NZ_PJPV01000086.1, on the reverse strand, counting down.
ACCTGGATGCTGCAATAGCTGCATTATATAAAAAACCTGTTCCTGATGAGATTGTACAATTTCTTGTTGAGGAACTTGCCAAACCATCAAGGGATAAGATGCGCAAAGCTTTACTGGAAAATATGGAAGGCTTTGACAAACTTGATGAAGCAACTCAAAACCAACTGGTAGAACAGGGAAGAGAAATAGTACGTAACCTCCTCTTCAATGGTGACTTGGAATTTCCTGAAATGACTGACCCATCAGCCAGCCAGAATACGGTTAGTCACCGGCGACCTCAATCACTGCCCTTGTCTTGAGGTTTACAGGTAAGCTTGATCGGGTGTGAATCAACACACCCTTTTCAAAGTCATGACGCAAGCAAGGCAGCTGGCATAGCTTACGCATCCGTTAATATGACAAATCGGACCGTGATCAACGTGGCAAATCATGCTACTCACCGATCAGCCGAAAGATATGGTAATCTGAATACTTCCAAACTCCCGGTTACCAAGCCTATGGCACCTCTGGATTACCTCAAGAAACTGACCTGCGACCGCCCTGAGCCGGTCACCTGCGCCCGGCCAGAGGATCTGATTACCGAGACCGAGAGTAACCGGGGTCGTATTATTCAATCAGCGGCCCTGCGCAGGCTTCAGCAGAAAACCCAGGTCTACCCACTGGAAACCAATGCAGCCGTCCGCAGTCGTCTTACCCACTCACTGGAAGTTCAGCAAACGGGCCGCTATCTGGCCAAAACTATTCTGGATCAACTAAAACAACATGGGGAGCTGGCAAAACTTGGTCTGGAAGGTATCGAAACGGCCTTTACCAATCTGGTAGAAATGTCCTGTCTGCTACACGACGTAGGGAACCCACCTTTTGGCCATTTTGGGGAAGCCGCGTTCAGCCGCTGGGTTCAGGATCATGGCGAAGCCTGCCATCACAAGGCAATGGCCAGACAATCCGCCGTCAATGGCCAAACCAGTCACTCAGAGCTTTTCTACGAGGTACTGTTACCGGATTTGTCCGTCTTTGAAGGCAACGCCCAGGGGCTGCGCATCATTCACAGCCTGCAGACACTCAACCTGACCTGGTCACAGCTGGCCGCCACCATCAAATACACCCGGGCACCTTATCAAAACCCGATAAGCGGATTTGCTTACCGTCAGAAAAAGCCCGGCTTCTACTATTCAGAACAGCGCCTTATCCAGGACATCTGGAAACATCTTGAGATACAGGAGAACTGTCGCTTTCCACTGGTCTACATCATGGAGGCAGCAGACGATATCTCTTACTGCATTGCCGATCTGGAAGATGCTGTTGATAAGGGCATTCTGTCATTCAGGGGTCTGAGCTTCTGGCTGAAAGAAGTGTGGCAGGAGTTCACCGGCGAAAAGAGCCAATACCTGCCGGATATCATTAAAACCGCCGAAAATGTTGCCAAAGATAACCCACAGAACTTTATTCGCCATTTACGCTCACAGCTGGTCCGGGATCTGGTCAGCTATGCTGCCAACCGATACCTGCAGAAGCATAAGGAAGTTTTTCATGGGACGCTGGATGAACCATTAATTGATGGCGGCTCAGACCAGCATCTGGCACTGAAAACACTGAAAACCGTCGCCATACGACATGTGTTCAGTAGTCAGGAAAAAGAAACTCCGGAACTGCGCGGATATGCGGCCCTGATGGGCTTACTCGAAATCTATCGCCCCATTTTGGAACTCCCCGGCACCGCATTCGCAAACCTCGATAATCTGGATGATGGCGAACACTTTATCGAGCATCGACTCAATCACCGACTGTCCCGGAAGTATAAAGCAGCCTATGTTCGGGCAGTGCACCAAATGCGTCAGGAACAGCATTCTCCCGCTGAACAGAACGATCTTGAATGGTATTTCCGAACGAGACTGATTCTGGACTATGTGGGTGGTATGACTGACCACTTCGTACTTACGGAGTATCAGAGCCTATCGGCAATTTAAACCAGGAGGAACGCTTTTGCGTTCCTCCTTTCATGGTCTTCAGCCATTGGGCTCCTTCGTTCTCGAAGTATTTTCTGCTGGAATGATAGCCCATGTCATAGATAGACCGTAGCTGATCCGGCTTCACCATAAAAGCGCTGCGGTCCTCGATACCCTCCGGTGCCAATGACACCTCCGGCAAGTTGATATTGGAAAACTGCCGGGCAGAACTGTAAATCTGAAATACCCTGTCCAGTACATCAAAGGTGTTGGCGAAATGCTCACAGGGCCTGGACATAACCGGAGCAAGATACATCCCGATATGATGGCGACACTGGTCGTGAATCAGGTCTGAAGGATAGTTATTGATAATCCCGCCATCCGCATAGACGGTCCCCTGCCATTTAACCGGGGTGAACATGCCCGGATAAGCGGACGATGCCGTTAAAGCATTAATCAATGGACCGCTATTGAATACCGTCTGCCGTGCTCTGTTCAAATCAGTAGCAACCACATACAGTGGTTTTCTCAATGATTCAAAACTATCTTCCGGGAAATAAGCCTGAAATTTTTTCGCGATCTTCTCTGAGTCAATCAATCCGAGCGCATTAAACGACAGGTTTCTAAAGCTGAACATTCGGGTCGAGACAAAGAAATCCAGAATCTCTGCCGGTGCATATCCGGCACTGTGCAGAGCACCGACCAGCGCACCACCGCTGGCACCGGAAATAATATCCGGCTCGATTCCATGCTCGTTCAGGTACTGCAGCAACCCAATCTGAGCCATGCATTTTGCTCCGCCACCGGACAGGGTCAGGCCCAGCCGATAGGGTTTGCTTTTAAAAAGCTCTGTCGTGAACATGCTCATAGATTGAATGCGCCACCTCTGGAAAGTAACGTTGCTTGCAAAAAAACCTGAAGCTGTCTCCTGGTCCTCGGAAAGTTTCTGCCCAAGCCGACATTATGTCATGAGCCCGGCTCTGGGCTAAAGTAAATCTCAACTGAATCCAGACAAGTCATAATATCGCCAATAATTTCCAGGGGAGGCAAGGAGATGACCGAACAACAGGAAACCAATCCGTTTACGCTGCACGATACCCGTGTTCCCCGTTTTATCTATGGCACGGCCTGGAAAGAACAGACCACCTCCGAGCTGACACTGAAAGCCCTGAATAACGGTTTCACAGCCATAGACACCGCCAATCAGCGCAAACATTATTTTGAGCAAGGGGTTGGGGAAGCTCTGCAGAACTTTTACCAAACCAGTGGCAAGCACCGTGAAGATATCTTCCTGCAAACGAAATTTACCTACGCTGAAGGACAGGACAACCGTCTGCCCTACCATCCTGACGCCGATACCAAAACTCAGGTTGAGCAGTCCCTTCTCTCATCATTGGAGCACTTGAACACGGATTACCTTGATGCTTATCTGCTGCATGGTCCATCCCGGTCGCATGGGCTCAGTGACCGGGACTTTGCCGTCTGGGAAGCAATGGAAGGCTTCTATCGGTCCGGCCAAATCAAACTTCTGGGGGTCAGCAATGTAAATCACCAACAGCTGGAGCTCCTGAACCACCATGCGACGATCAAACCCATGCTGGTGCAGAACCGTTGCTTTGCCAGAACCGGATGGGACGCCAATATCCGTGCGCTATGCCATCGACATAACATTCTTTACCAGGGGTTTTCGTTACTGACGGCCAACACCCAACTGCTGGCAATGCCTGAATTTCAGACCATTATGAAGAGGACAGGATTAACCGGACCACAGGTCATTTTTCAGGCAGCATTAAAAATGGGGATGATTGTCTTAACAGGCACCAGTGATACAAAACACATGCAACAGGATCTGAATTGTTTGCAGACGCCACTGACGGATGATGAAGTGAATATGATAGAACAACTGATGGCTTAAAATTCAGGCGACATCTCTGAAAATAAAAAAAAGCCAGCATGATGCTGGCCAATAAAAAAACAAATCTGGTCGGGGTAGAGAGATTCGAACTCCCGACATCCTGCTCCCAAAGCAGGCGCGCTACCAGACTGCGCTATACCCCGAAATTCATAACCAGGTTATGAATAAAAACAGTGTTCCGGACTTCATGAACAGTGATACTTCCTGAAACACCGCCATACCGGAACGGTTGATACTTTAGCAGACCACCCATCTTTTTACAGTGGTGATTTCCGCAAATTAGCTGCGGAATATACTTCAGGCAATAAAAAAGCCCATACTCAAGAGCATGGGCTTTACCTGATCTGGTCGGGGTAGAGAGATTCGAACTCCCGACATCCTGCTCCCAAAGCAGGCGCGCTACCAGACTGCGCTATACCCCGTTAACTCACCGCTACTGCATCCGACGTTGCGCTGAGCCAGTGGAGGCGTATTATCCCTATTTTCCGAACGCCGTCAACTGCCATTGAGGATTTTATGGTCAATTTAAGTAGTTAACCAAATGAAATCATATATTTCTGACTAAGTGGGCAGTCACTCTGCGGCGTTGCAACTCCGGTCACATAGCTACGGCTATGCTCCCTACGTTGCGCCTTGCATAGTAACCGCCCACTTAGCCAGAAATATACGATTCCATTTGGCCAACTACTTAATAACTATGGCTCCCAGTCATATTTATCAATGCTATTGATTGTCAGGCCAGCATCAATATCACCATTCAGTGAGACATCCATGGAATAATTCACCAGACGACCCTGCACACCACCGATCACCAGCAGAGACTGTCCCTGAAAATCATAGCCAGCGCCTAACTCCGCCTGCCAGTCAATCTCACCCCGAACACCTTTCAGCAGGAACTTATCAAAGCCATCGGTGAAGTGATAAGAGAGCGAAAGATCAACACCGGTTACATCCTTAATACCATCCACATCGACGCTGCGAACCCCGACAATGGCTGAGGGTATCCAGCCATGCTTTATGGTCCAGCCCAACCCGGCGTAGACATGGTTATCATTCTGGGCTGCAGCCGCAGTATTGGTCTGCAACAATGCTGTTGCCATAATAGCCGTTATCAAGCCTTTTATTGTCCGGGACATGTTGCTACCCCCTTTTTTTCAGGCAATGTGTATTTGCTCATACGCGCTTCCAACTCTACCTGACTGGTAAAAATTAGCAATGCAACGCAAGAGCTGAAGATTTGTGGCGAAATGGTTTTTCTTTCTCCCGGAAAAAGGTTGCCATCCATAGCAAACACTGCATTCCCTGAAAAAAAACTCAGTGTGATTCGCTTATAGCCAACACCGGGCATTGATCACCGGCATCAATGGCAGCGGGCTGATAGTACTGACGCTCAAGCCAGTCTAATGCTTCCTGAAATGCAAGGTCGCCGTAGTCTGAATAGCTAAAACGACGAGTTTCGTGTACTTTGGAACAATCAGGTTTTACCAGATGCGCCTGCCAACCTGCCTGCCCATCTCTGAGCGTATATTTCTCAATTCTCAACATTGCGGATGATAGTTTCCGTTCTTTATTCTGACTGTGCACGATCACTTTTATTGGTGTTGTTAATGCTATCGGCAGATTAACACTGAAAAGATGACAGAATCGTGACGGTCAATGACCAATCAACAGGCTGATTATTAAACAAATTATCAATACGCATATTGATACGTATCAATACTTAGTGATTAATTAGTCGTTAAACCCTGTCGCTCCGGGTATCTATTATCCTGTCCGCAATGATTCCTCCCCAGACCTGACACCCCGACTCATTAGGGTGATAACCATCTTCCGCCATCAACGAAGCATCAGGATTCGTGTCACTGTGGATATACGTCCACCCCTCCTGCTGGCAGAGCTTCTGCAACTGCCTGTCCAGCAAGTAGGCCTTTGCTCCCAACAACCAGCTTAACGGGGCTGGAATCAGGGGAAACCGATTGATCTTTGGAATTGAGGTGATAAATACCCGGGTATTGTCGGAAGCAAAGCGATGGACACACGCCTGCATATGTTTATTGAATTCCGAGCCTGAGGTAAATCTGGTCGTATCATTGACGCCAAAGCTGATGATCAACAGATCCGGTTCTTTAATGGTCGCCTCAAAGGTTAATGAGTCGAACACTCTGGAACCATTTTTTGCCAGTATTTCCCAATCAAACTCCACACCCCGATCCTGAGTCAGGTTCCTGATAACCTGGTGGGTCAGCCCCTGTCTTATCTCTGCCACCCCCACCCCGGCGACAGGGCTTTCCCCCACATGAACAATGGAAAAATCCGAGCCTCTGGCCTGCAGCCGTTCACCACTGGCCTCGGGCAGGCGAAGTGCACTTCTCTTTACATGAACGCCCTGGCAGATTGCGATAGAAAGAAAACATAAAAAAGTGCTTACCAATCCAATAAGTTCAAACATCAAAATAGCCGTTGTGCATTTTTATTGTTGATTCACGCAAACAGATGCCCGGAAAGTCACTCCCTCAGGAAGTAACCACCTTTCCCTGAACGGTCTTATCCTTTCTCAATACCGCCATAGTGAACAGCGATGCGGTAAGTAGTTAACCAAATGAAATCATATATTTCTGGCTAAGTGGGCAGTCACTCTGCGGCGTTGCAACTCCGGTCACATAGCTACGGCTATGCTCCCTACGTTGCGCCTTGCATAGTAACTGCCCACTTAGCCAGAAATATACGATTCCATTTGGCCAACTACTTAACAAGCATCAGGAGGCTATAAACACTGGGGCCAATAGACATGGCGGCACTGTCCAGAATGGTAACGGTGACCAGCAAAGCCAATGTTCCGTTCTGCAGACCCACTTCCAGACTGATGGCTCTGGCCT
>NZ_PJPV01000085.1 GCF_002864045.1 Endozoicomonas acroporae | reverse complement strand
AACCCGAAAAGGGAACAAGATGATCAAAACGATCTTGTGTGAGGTGGCTAATGCTGCCATCAAGACCAAGAGCCAGTTCAAGGGCAAGTACCAGAGCCTGGTCATTCGCAGGGGGCATAAGCGAAGCCTGGTTGCCATAGCTCACAAGCTTATTCGTGTAATTTATACCTTACTAAAGCTACGCCAGCCTTATATTGACCCTGACACTGATTACGAGGGTTTGATGGTCAGGAAGAATGCGTCACGCTGGTTGAACAAACTGGTCGATTACGGCTACCTGGCTCAGGCTCAGAAATAAGCCTGAGTTTTTATTAATACGATAGTTCCTTGTTCTGTACAGGGCGGTTCCTTGCACCTTGAGTTCAGGGATTTTCACGGCAAAGAAAAGATTTCTTTTTTCTTCCTTTGTGTCTTTGTGCCTTTGTGGTGAAAGTCTTTTAACTAACTATGGCAAGGCTTTCACGCTTAAGTCAGTGCCATTGTGGCATAGATCGGCATTTTTTATGCCTGAACCACCATTTTTCCTATGACATGCCGATTAAACTGTTTGTTACGCCAACATATCGATAAAAACAACTCTTGAGAGATGGCACATGGGGACTTTGATTCCATCAGATAACAGACCAACACCTTCCACAACACCAGCACCAAGCTCTGAACAGCCTGCCAAGAAGTCCCGATTCAATTTCAGCTTTCTACGATTTGGCCGAAAAATTGCCCGATCTGATAATAACCAGACCAGCAGTTTAACGACTCAAAAAAACAATAATCTATCAAGTCCTGAAGCCAAAAACATTCAGCAGAAAAAGATTAAGATCCTCAAAGCCGATAAAAAAATTAAATCATTGGATAAGCTGGGTGAGAAGGTTAAACAGCTTCACGAAAGTAACGCTCTTATCGGTGAGCAACAGGCATCATTAGCTCAGCAAAGAGCCCAATTGTTAAGCAAGGAGAAAATTCCCCATTATGATGCGCTAGTGGCCGGTGCAGGTCCAACAGGATTGATGGCAGCGGTGGAGCTGGCAAGGAAAGGTCACAAGGTTTGTCTGTGTGAAGGCCGCAATGAAGAGGAGTGGGATATCCGCTCAAGCGTTATGGCTTTAGGGCCAGAAGCAACTTATGCAATTAATCAGATGTTGGACGCTCTGGAAAGCGCTCACGGCCCGGGATACGTTTTTTCTCACAGAAAGAAATCGGATGTAGCGCATCCAAAAAGCCTGGCAAGCATTCGGGAACAAGTAAGGCGCAACAGCTATACCAACTTACAGACCGACGTTATCCAGCGTATCTATATGGAGTACGCGAAAACAAAATATCCGGATTTGATAGATATCAAGCATCAAGCCAGAGCCGGTTCTTTTGACCCATGGATTCAAACCATGGATTTACCACCATCGGGGCGTATTGCTTTCGATTCAATTATTCATGCCGATGGCGTGCATGGAACATCGCGCCAATCGTTACAAGAATTGGGAGCCAGCCTGGAAAAAATAACGGTCAATACCCCTTTTAGCGGCAGATGCCAATGCGCCTATATCCATCATCCAAGCTGGGCAGCGATCAAAACCGGTGCCCTCCTCAACTCCGAGGAAAAAATACCTGCTGACCTGCTGCCTGAATTCAAGAAGCTGGGATGGAGCAGCAACTATTACCCTCAGTGCTACATTTTCTTATCCCATGCCAACTCTGAGAAATTGTGGATTTCCGGGCAGTGCCCGACAAACCTCAAACCCGAACAACAGCTTGAGTGGAATGCACTGATTTGTGCAGCGACAGTGACTCCGACGAAGCGGGCTTGCTTGCTGGCACCAACCTACGTCGATACCGACAGCCATACCGCACGAGGGTCAAAAAAGGAGAACTTGAGCCATGCCATTTTCACTGTAGAGAAACAAAAGCTGGCACAACCTTCCGTGGCACTCCCTTTTGGCAAGAGTGAAGCTATTGGTGACGCAAAAGAGACACCCAATTTTTTCTTTGCCGAAGGTTTGAAAAACGCGGATAAGGATGTGAAAGATTTGGCAATTCCATTCACACCCAGAACAGCCAGCTCATTTTCGCTGAACATACCCTCTTTAATTAAACAAATCATATCTCGTATTTTCTGAGCAATTGGATAGTTATGGTTGAGTTCTCAGGTAAAACCGTGTTAAGCGTTTAAGGGTTTCAGCCGTTACTGATTACCATGAAAATAAGCAGGTTCGCATAGCTGGTTAGCTACTTAAGTGCTGAGTTGCCCGGCGGAAATGTGACCAGAATATTCGAGTCGGGAAGTGGCTTTAAGGTACTGGAAATAAGGCTCTGTACCGGATCATACAGGAAAATAACCCACTCCTTTACGGGAACGAGGTTGATGGTTTTCCTTGACCGATTATTGACTTCGCCTTATATATTGAAGCAGTTTCTATCCCGGCTTTTCTTGTTCTGGCGAGTAGACTCTATTTCAGCAGGTCTGATTATTGAGTATGATGGGCGATTTATCTGCTCACAGATCTGACCAGCCAGAACATTGGAACAGATGACAGGACGTGTAAGGCAGCATGGGTAAATCGCTAGTTATTGTGGAGTCGCCTGCCAAGGCGAAAACGATCAACAAATATTTGGGCAAAGACTTTGTTGTCAAATCCAGTGTGGGTCACATTCGGGATTTGCCAACAGCGGGTGGGCCGAAGAAAGCCGTGGATGCCAAGGCCAGGGCCAGGGCAGCTGCCGAGACTAAAAAGCTCTCTCCTGAGGAGCGTGAGCGCCGCAAGAAAATCAAGGCCCGTGAGCAGTTGATCGACCGTATGGGGATCAACCCCGATAATGGCTGGGAAGCGCAATACCAGATTTTGCCGGGCAAGGAAAAAGTCGTTGACGAACTTGCCCGTCTGGCAGAAAACGCTGACACCATTTATCTGGCAACGGATTTGGACCGCGAGGGAGAAGCCATTGCCTGGCATTTGCAGCAGGCCATCGGTGGCAGCCCGGAGCGCTATCGCCGGGTTGTCTTTAACGAAATTACCAAGAAAGCCATCCAGTCTGCGTTTGAATCCCCGGGGCAGTTAAATCAGGATCGGGTTGACGCTCAACAGGCCCGCCGGTTTCTGGATCGGGTGGTGGGTTATATGGTTTCCCCGCTGCTTTGGGCAAAAATTGCCCGTGGGCTCTCTGCCGGGCGGGTTCAATCCGTGGCTGTCAAGCTGGTGGTGGAGCGCGAGCGGGAAATTCGCAGTTTTATTCCTGAAGAGTACTGGGAAGTTTATGCCGATCTCCTGGCTGCCGGGAGTGATGCCGTCCGTTTTCAGGTGGTTAAAGAGAACGGGGTAAATTTCAGGCCGACAGGCAAGGCGGAAACGGATAAAGCCCTGGCTCAGTTACAGCAGGGTCAATACGCCCTGACCAGTCGTGAAGATAAGCCAACCCAGAGTAAGCCTTCGGCACCTTTTATCACATCAACACTGCAGCAGTCGGCCAGCACGCGCCTGGGTTTCAGTGTCAAGAAAACCATGATGTTGGCGCAGCGCCTGTATGAGGCGGGTTACATCACCTACATGCGAACCGACTCCACCAATCTGAGCCAGGATGCGGTGGCCAGTGCCCGGTCCTTTATTGCCAAACAGTATGGTGATCAATACTGTCCGGAGCAGCCAAATCTGTACAGCAGCAAGCAAGGTGCCCAGGAAGCTCACGAAGCGATTCGACCATCCAGTGTTACGTTAAAGCCTGATGATCTGTCTGGAATGGAGCGGGATGCAGAGCGTCTGTACGATTTGATCTGGCGTCAGTTCGTTGCCTGTCAGATGACGCCTGCCGAGTATCTCAGTACGTCTCTGATCGTCGACGTTAACGGCTATCAGCTCAAAGCCAGGGGACGCACATTGAAGTTTGATGGCTATACCCGGGTGCAAAAGCCTCTGGCCAGAAAAGGCGAAGATGTGATTCTGCCGGATCTGCAAAAAGGGGTAGCCCTGACCCTGGAAAAACTGGACCCCAAGCAGCTATTCACCCGCCCACCGGCCCGTTTCAGCGAAGCGGCACTGGTCAAGGAGTTGGAGAAACAGGGTATTGGTCGGCCGTCGACCTATGCGTCGATTATTTCCACCATTCAGGACCGTGGTTACGTTTCAGTGAAGAATCGCCGCTTTTATGCGGAAAAAATGGGCGATATTGTCACTGATCGTCTGAATGAGTCGTTTAATGAGCTCATGGACTTTCACTTCACGGCAAGAATGGAAGAGAAACTCGATGATATTGCTGAAGGTGAAAAAAACTGGAAGCAGGTTCTTGATGATTTTTATACCGACTTTACCCTTCAGTTAACCCAGGCTGAACAGGGTGAAGGAGGAATGCGCGCAAATGAACCCTCCCTGACCGATATAGAGTGTCCTACCTGCCATCGACCCATGATGATTCGTACTGCATCGACCGGGGTGTTTCTGGGTTGTTCCGGTTATGCACTGCCACCGAAGGAACGCTGTAAAACGACGATTAACCTGGTTCCCGGTGAAGAGGTGGAAGACGCCGATGATGAATACGCCGAGGTTAACGCCCTGCGTGCCATGCGTCGTTGCCCCAAGTGCTCTACCGCGATGGAAAGCTATCTGATTGATGAGCAGAGAAAGTTACACGTTTGTGGCAATAACCCTGATTGTTCCGGCTTTGAGGTGGAGAAGGGAAGTTACAAATTAAAAGGTTATGATGGCCCCGTACTTGACTGTGATAAGTGCGGCAGTGAAATGCAGTTGAAAACCGGGCGCTTCGGCAAGTATTTTGGCTGTACCAACAGTGACTGCAAGAACACCAGAAAGTTGCTGAAAAGTGGTGAGCCTGCTCCACCCAAAATGGAGCCGGTGCCCATGCCTGAGTTAAAGTGCGTCAAGGTTGATGACCATTATGTGCTCAGGGATGGCGCGTCCGGTTTGTTCCTTGCGGCCAGCCAATTTCCCAAGAACAGAGAGACCCGTGCTCCGCTGGTGGCGGAGCTATTGCCCCATCAGGCCATGATCGACCCTAAATACGGTTATCTGATGGATGCTCCCCGTCAGGACCCGGATGGCAATCCGGCAATTATTCGTTACAGCCGCAAGACCAGGCAGCAGTACGTAATGTCCGAGCTTGATGGTAAGGCAACGGGTTGGAGTGCGGTATTTGAAGATGGTCGCTGGCATGAAAAGCAGTCTAAAAAGCGGCAATCCGGTTAGATTTATCTCAAACTCCCGGGTTCGTGAGACAGGGCTATTAGGCCCTGTTGTATTATGGCAGTTAGTAACTTTTAGGAACTGTCCCGAGATAACTTCCACATTTCGGATATTATCCAGTAAAGAAAAAACTTGCCACAGAGACACGGAGTCACGGGGAAAAGAAAAAAATCTTTTCCTCTGTGACTCTGTGACTCTGTGACTCTGTGACTCTGTGCCTCCGTGGCAAAATGAGGAAGTTTTTAAGCGACAATTCCTTAGCTCGACAAAACACGAGTTGTTCCCGAAAGATTGATGGAGTTGGTTATGACAAACAATTGGCAGGGATATACCAATAAAATGCTCTTTCACGCCCGTTTGTTGCTGGATGCCTGGGAAGATGCAGATGATCTTGCCAAGCCGGCATTTCGTGAGGCCTGTCTGAATGCAATGGTTCAGGCTTACCGCTCGTTACTGGCGGAAATTATGACGAATTACCGTTTGCCGGTAAATCAGCTACCCTCTCTTGATGAGGCAATGAACAGTGTTCATCACAAGGGAGAGGTGTCTACTGAGTTGCAGTACATTGAACGTCTTGAGCAACATGATTCCTGGTTGTCGGCGTTATTAAAAAGTCATCAGGACTGTGCCATGCCTATACAGCGTAAAAGTGTTGAGCGGAATGAAATTCCTTTGTTTAATGCCAATAGTGTGCGGTTTGATCAGTCAGAAGGCTTTCTTTCTGTGCTTGAGTCCTTGAAGGAGCTGGTTACCTACAGTCGGAACTTCAGCCTGGAGTGGTAGGTTTCTGGTGTTTTCAGGTTTGTTCATTGCCAGCCATATTCAGCTCTTTAGGGCTGATATCTTGAAAGCCTCTGCTGGCTAATGCACAATGCTTCACTGCTAACCCTAAAATCCCGGTGTCACTATTTATGTCAGCGTCGTTTCTTGAAATTGTTGAACTGCCTTCCGGCGAAATCGTTTTGCGTCGCAGTGATGAGGAGAACGCTGAGCCTCTGGTTACCATGTCATTCTCCCGGGAGTTGCTGGACTTTCTCCAGGGAGATCAGGTGGAGGTAGCCAAGGCTATGCTGGATGCCTGCATAGAAGAAGTCGGGCGTAAAACAGAAGCTGACGCTGGAGAATACATCCCTGAAAACCGGGTTCTTCACTGACTGTCATACAACCCATCCAGTTATCCTCTGTTCCTGATAACCCCCACACTCAGTCCTTCGATAGCAAAGGTATCAACGCTGAGGTCTACTTCGATTGTCTGGAATTCTTTGTTTTCCGGGTGCAGGTAAATTCTGTTTTTAACCTGTTCAAAACGTTTGACCGTTACTTCGTCGTCAATTCTGGCAACGACAATCTGGCCATTGGCTGCGGTTGATGTTTTATGGACAGCCAGAAGATCCCCGTCAAGAATACCGATATCCTTCATGCTCATTCCTTTTACCCGAAGCATGAAGTCTGCTTTGGGGGAAAAGAAATCAGGGTTGATGGACAGGTGGTCTTCAATATGTTCCTGGGCAAGAATGGGGCTTCCTGCAGCAACCTGTCCTACAATAGGCAGGCCGGAAGATTCGGTGCCAGGGATTCGGATACCTCTTGAGGTTCCGGGGGTGATCTCGAGAGCTCCCTTGCGGGCAAGGGCTCTGAGATGTTCTTCTGCAGCATTGGGCGATCGGAACCCGAAGGTCTGTGCGATTTCTGCACGAGTGGGGGGGAAACCGGTCTCTTCTATATGAGATTTGATCAGTTCAAGGATCTCAGTCTGGCGCTTGGTCAATTTATACATGATTAAATCTGTGTTTTTATACAGTACATGTAATTATATACAGTATTTTGCTGACTGCAACCACCCCGGTCTTATTAATCTAACTTGATGTTTCAGTTGGCAAACGTTAGTTTTAAACAAATGTTTACATTGGAGGTTTTACAGACATGTCACAGTCAGCGACAGTAGACAGGATTCTGGACGCTGCCGAGAAGTTATTTGCTGAGCATGGGTTCGCAGAGACCTCGCTGCGTTCAATTACCAGTCAGGCGGGTGTTAACCTGGCCGCTGTTAATTACCACTTCGGCTCCAAAAAATCCCTGATCCAGGCAGTCTTTTCCCGTTTTCTCGATCCTTTTGTCAGCAATCTTTCCGGGGCTCTTGTGCGATATCAGGATAATAATGAGGTTCTTGATCTGGAAGAAATACTTCATTTACTGGTGGATCAGATCATGGCGGTTAAACCCCGCAGCCCTGAAGATCTCTCTGTTTGTATGAGGATGATTGGCCTGGCCTACACACAGGGCCAGGGGCATTTGAAGAAATATTTGCGCGATGTCTACGGGGAAGTATTCCAGGCTTATCTGGAGTTGCTGGTAAAAGCGTGTCCTGAGTTACCATTGAATGACCTGTTCTGGCGCGTCTATTTTATTCTGGGTTCCGCTGTGTTTACCCTTTCAGGAGCGGATGCGCTGAGGGCTATTGCGGAAAGCGATTATGGGGTCAGGACTGAACTGGAAGATATCATGAGAAAGATGGTGCCTTTCATGGCGGCAGGTCTCAGATCGCACACCTGACGGATCATTTAACCATACAGAGCTTGATTTACCGATGCATCTTACTGTTCATATTGCCAGTCAGGCGATGGTGCTGCACGAGAAGGACGGCAAGCGCCGTGTTTATTCTGTATCTACTGCCAGCAAGGGAGTCGGGCAGCAGGAAGGGAGCTGGCAAACACCTCTTGGGCAGCATGTTATCCGGGCGAAAATTGGTGCCGGTCTGCCGACTAATTCAGTATTTGTCGGACGTCGCTTTACCGGTGAGATTTATTCCCCCGGGCTTTGTCAGCAGTACCCTGAAAGAAAGGACTGGATATTAACCAGAATTTTATGGCTCAGTGGCCTGGAGCCCGGATATAACCGGCTGGGTAATGTTGATACCATGCGTCGCTACATCTATATCCACGGTTCGCCGGATACGGCAGTGATGGGAGAACCCGGCTCGCGGGGATGTATCCGAATGCATGGGGAAGATATTATCGATCTGTTTGACCGTGTAGATACCGGTACCAGGATCGATATACTGCTTTGCTGATACCACTTTTTTTTAGAGGATAAAGTCGTGCCAACAGGCCAGAACCGTGGTGTTCTTTTGATTGATCTCGAGGGAGTGCAGCTGACCGCCGAAGAGCACCAGCTGCTTGCCCTGCCCGGTGTTGCGGGTATTGTCCTTTTTTCCAGGAACTATCAGAGTCTGGAACAGTTAATTGCCCTGGTTCGTTCTGTCCGGAATGTTCGTCGGGATCTGTTAATCTGTGTGGATCAGGAAGGTGGGCGTGTGCAACGCTTCAAGGACGGATTTACCCGTCTACCCCCGGCGCAGGCTTATGGGGCATTCGACCCGGATCAGCAGTATCAGATGGCTTATCAGTCAGGCTGGCTGATGGCCTCTGAGTTGCTGGCCTGTGGGATAGATCTTTGCCTGGGGCCTGTGTTGGATATTGATCATGGTAAAACGCCGATCGTGGGAGATCGGGCTTTTGGGCGTTCGATCGAGCAGGTGAATCACCTGGCCTCATTGTGGATTGATGGGGTTCATGAAGCGGGAATGTCTGTGGTTATCAAGCACTTTCCGGGCCATGGGAATGTGGATGCTGATTCCCATGTGAGCCTTCCCCTGGATGATCGGACTTTTGCTGAGATCTGCCAGTCGGACCTGGAGCCTTTCCGGCTAATGATTCAAAAGGGGGTTGAGGCATTAATGCCGGCCCATATCCTGTTTCCCGCTATTGACCGGCATCCGGTGGGTTATTCTTCAGAATGGCTGCAAGGGGTGTTACGCAACCAGCTGTCATTTGAGGGTCTGGTTATCAGCGATTGCCTGTCGATGGAGGGAGCGGCGAAAACCGGCAGTTATCCTGCCAGGGCCAGGGCAGCCCTGGATGCTGGTTGTGATCTCCTGATTATCTGTAATCGTCAGGGGGTTCGGGAGGTACTGGCTGAGATAGACGGCTCGGGTTTACAGGGTGTTGGTCCGGATGGTTTGATGCCCGACTCATACACTGATTGGGCGTCTCTTGAACAGTCAGAGCGCTACAGAAAAGCGCGTAGAATGCTGACAGAGGCTTTTGGAACAGGCTGATTTTAATGGTGCCATGGCCATCACCGTCCGGTAATTCAGGGTAAGTAGTTAACCAAATGAAATCATATATTTCTGACTAAGTTGTCAGTCACTCTGCGGCGTTGCAACTCCGGTCACATAGCTACGGCTATGCTCCCTACGTTGCGCCTTGCATAGCAACTGCCCACTTAGCCAGAAATATACGATTCCATTTGGCCAACTACTTAACTTTCTTTCTAAGCGGTTGTAGGAATGCTTGAAAGAGGATAGTAAACAAACTGGCTACAATTTATAAAAATAACCAACTTAAATCCCTGAATGATCCCGATTATGAATCCCGAATTTATCTCGTTCTATTCTCATTTGATGATTGCCTTTTTGCTGGCGGCTGCCTCATTTTATGGCATAAAGTGGTTGGCTCATGGTGAGCAAAAGGGGCCGAAACGGGTATTCTGGTGCCTGGCTATCAACATACTGCACCGACCCTTGCTGACGCTGCCCTGGGTGTTGTTCATTCTCTATTCGGCGCATTACTGGCCCGGGCTTGAGCGGTCGGATGTCAATGAAACCCTGCAACTGATTCAAAAACTCATTCTGACCATCTATCCGGCCTGGTTTATCTGGGAAATCAGCCTGAATATGCCAGAGGTGCTGGATTCCATGGGTGAGCGGTGGCGCGAGCGCTTATCGCCTTCAGTGATTGCCCGTTCAGTGCAGTTGATTATCGTTGTTTCCACGCTGTTGAGCCTTGCCCAGGCCTTCGGGTATAGCCTGTCAACCCTTCTGGCCTTTGGTGGTATTGGCGGTATTATTCTGGGTCTTGCTGCCAGGGACTGGCTGGCCAATTTTTTCGGTGGATTAATGCTGATGCTGGATCGCCCTTTTACCGAGGGTGACTGGATTCGCTCTCCGGACCGATCCATTGAAGGGCATATCGAAAAGGTTGGCTGGCGTCTGACAAAAATACGAACCTTTGATAGACGGCCTATTTATGTTCCAAACTCAATCTTTACCGGCATCGTGGTGGAGAATGCCACCCGAATGAAAAACCGCCGGATGATTGAAAATTTTGCTCTTCGTTACGAGGATATTGGCAAAATACCCCGCATTCTCAGTCGCATAGATGATCTTGTTCTACAGGTTCCCGAGGTTGACAGTCGTGAGCCTCATTATGCCGTTTTCATTCGTTATGATGATTCTGCCCTTTTATGTCAGGTTCGGGTGCATATCACAAGAACGGATCGTGTTGGTTTTTTAAAGGCTCAGCAATCTATTTTGCTGCTGATTGCAGCGGTTGTTAACGAGGAAGGGGCGTTATTCGCTTATCCGACTCGAAGGATTCTTTCCGATGGGTCGATAACACAGTAGTTATATTCAATACGATGAAAATTGATAACAAAGCGCATGGATATACTGATTGTTGAAGATGCCCGTGACCAGAGAATGATTCTGTCTGTGGTTCTGAAAAAGCAGGGGCATCGTGTTTTTGAGGCATCAGACGGCTATGAAGCACTGAATGTTCTGGAAAGCCATCCTGATATCCGGATTGTCATCAGTGACTGGATGATGCCCAATATGGATGGTATCGAGCTGTGTGAGGCGATCCGTAACAGTGATTTTGGGTACTATATCTATTTCATGCTGCTAACGGGTAACTCGGATCGTGAGGCCGTGGTGGAAGGGATTAACCGTGGTGCTGATGATTTTATCAATAAGCCAGTGGATTTTGCTGAGCTTGGTGCGCGCCTTAATGCCGGCATTCGAATTATCGAATTAAAAGCGGCGCTTGAACATAAAATACATACCATAGAAAAAGACCTGGAGTCGGCGGCAGAAACACAGGCCCGTCTGCTATCTGAGCCAGCGAAAATTCAGAGTGTGGATTTTAACTGGTATTTCCAACCAAGCCGCATTCTTGGTGGCGATATGTTTGGTTATCAGGCGCTTGATGGAGAGACACTGGGCTTCTATCAACTGGATGTAGCCGGACATGGTATTCCTTCAGCACTGTTTTCTTTTTCATTGAACAATACCCTTCGTGAGGACGGGAGTGGATCGCTGGTTAAGGCGTCATTCAGCGAGCCACCTTTCTATCGGATAAAAGAACCCAATGAAGTGCTGGTGAGTCTGAATGAGCAGTTTCAGGCAAAACCTGAGTCGATGCTCTACTTCACCATTGCCTATGGGGTAATCAACAGCCGCACAGGTTCTGTTACGTTGTCGCAGGCTGGCCATCCATCATCACTGTGGCTGAAAAGCGGTTCAAAATCTGTCGAAAAAATTGCCTGTGGTGGCGTACCGATAGGTATGATGCCAGACATGACCTATAAAAATGTTACTATTGCGCTGCAACCTGGTGACCGACTTTTTCTTTACTCCGACGGGGTGACGGAGTGTGAAAACGATATCGGTGAAATGTTTGGTGAAGACCGGCTGGTAGCTTCTCTGGAAGATGCTTTTGATCACACCCTTGAAGCCATGATCAGTCGGGTTGAGCAGGACATTACTAACTGGACCGGAGCTGATGTTTTTGAGGATGATGTAACTTATCTGGTACTTGAGTGGCAGCCGTAATCAGGCTTGCCTAATTAATTACGCAACGTTTATGACGCAAGGAGAGCGACATGCCATTTGATTCTAAAAATGATGCCGGGCATACCATCGTATCAATCGACGAAACCCGGCTTGATGCATCTTTATCGGAGCCTCTGAGGATTTATCTGTTTGACCAGATCGATAATGGCTCCGATAACCTGGTGATTGATTTATCCCAGGTGCGTTTTATGGACAGCAGTGGGTTGGGGGCATTGGTGGCAGGTCTGAAAAAAATGGGAGGAGCCGGTTCCATGAAGCTGGCCAGTGCCCAGCCTGCCGTTATGGATCTTTTCAGTCTTACCTCTATGGACAAGCTGTTTACCATTCTCCCTACAGTGACCGAGGCCATTAAGGAGAAGTAATCATGACCGACGAAAAGGGGCAGGCTGTCAGGCTTGAGATTGACAGTGAGCTGGCGAATACCACCTTGGTTGCCATGGCTGTCCGGGGCCTTTGTGCCATGACAACACTATCCCCGGTTGAGGTGAATCGTGTGGAGCTGTGTGTGGTTGAGATTGTGAATAATGCCATCGAGCACGCCTATGGTAATGAAAAGGGGCATAAGGTTGAGGTTGGGGTCAGTCTTTTGCAGGCTTGCTTAATGCTGACCATCAGTGATTGGGGTAAGCCAATGGAGCAGGGTAAGCTGGGGAACAGGGACATGTCAGTGGATCCTGACAACCCTGCGGCGTGGCTATGCAGCGGTAGAGGGTTGCCGATCGTCCAGAGTTTGATGGATAGCGTTGAGTATCAGACTGTTGGGGATAAAAACAGTTTTATCATGAGTAAGCAGATCAGGAGTTAGTACACGGTTTCAATACAGTTGATGGGTTCATTGACCTCCAAACTCCGTTCGTCCTGAGCGGTGTCGAAGGACATAAAATCCATACCCTGAATAAAGACTGTGCCAGTCACCCTTCGACTTCGCTCAGGGTGAACGGAGATTGCCCACATGAAACTTATTGAAATGATGAACTGTTCTGTTCACTTATTTCTAGCAACGTCAGCTGCTTTTTTCTGAAATGATCATCCCCGTTTCCACCAACGCCTCAGGGCGATCATAGGGCGTAAGTTTGAACAGGACGCCAATCTCCGGACTGTCTATGTATTGAATTTCCTTCACATTCCGAACTCTTCTTCGCTGCTTTATCTGAAAATTATCGGTTATGCGCAAAGGCGGAGAGCCATCATCCAGCCTCACCAGATTGTCAGATCCTATATCAGAAGCAGCCAGAACGTCGGATGTCTTTTGTTCGTAATTGTTTCCGGACAGGGCGGAGTACAGTGATTCCGGACTTAATCTATTCAGCCACAGATCAATATCAACATGCAGAAAGCGCTCTTCACTGACGCTGACCGTGCCATTCAGCAACAGGTTGTCCTGCCCGCTGATAGCAGCCCGGATTTCAATCGGTCGTTTACCTGATCTGGCGCTGACAGGCATTCGCCAGGCTTTATGGGTAATCACCTGATAGTTGCGATTTCTTTCAAGTGCAGTTACCTGGCTGTTCAGAATCCTTTCATTGGCTGGCAGGTCGATGTAGGCATCACGCATAACATCAGGATGGCTTTGCTTTACAGGCTCAATAATGTCAAACAGAGGACTGCTATCATCAGGGTCGGCAGAGTGAGTTTGCAGTTTGATTACATTGCCGGGTGCCCGGTAACCGGCAACGGGAGGCCAGGCTTCGCCACTGTCATTGTTGAGGTAACGAAAAACCACAAGATCCACCTGATACCATGGGGTGTCAGGTGCTCCATCACTCGCTTTCGGTGCAGCAGAAAGCGGTACATTAACCAGTAGTGCTATCGACAGTGCGATAAGCTGAAGTTTTTTCATACAGAATTTCCTTGGATCACCCAATCCGGAATCAGGGGTTGTGGCTTTTGTGCAGAGATAAGCTGCTAAGGAATTGTCCTTAAATAATTCCGACATTTTAAACTCGGTCTCCGTTCATCCTGAGCGCCCTTCGACTCCGCTCAGGATGAACGGTCGAAGGGTGACTGGCACGATAATCGAGGCCGGAGTACACGCCCTTCGACAGGCTCAGGACGAACGGAGTTTCGAGGCTCAGAAATGTCGGAATTATTTCGGGCCAATTCCTAACCCGCAAGCTTGCCCAGCAACGTTTCTGTTGCCTTAAACCTCTGTTCCGAAGTTTCCATTGCGTCAATGTACTTTAAGATGCTGCTGCCTTCCAGCCTGAACTGCTGAGGGCTTGACTGGATAAGGTTAATAATCAGCATAGGATCGACACTGGGCTGCTCTTCAAACTCGACCCTTGCTTCTTTGCTGCTGGCATCCAGTTTCTTGATGCCCAGCTTCTGGGCACAGAGTTTTAACTTCATCTGACGGAACAGGTTTTTGGCCGGGTCGGGCAAGAGGCCGAACCGGTCAATCAGCTCAACCTGAAGGTTCTTTAGCTTTTCCTCATTATCAGCGGCGGCAATTCTCTTATAGAGAATCAAGCGGCTATGGACATCGTGAATATAATCTTCAGGCAACAGGGCCGGAAGCCGTAAGTTCACTTCTGTGCCATGGTTCAAGGGCTGGTCCGGATTGGGCGTTTCGCCGTTGCGGATGGCGTTAACGGCACGCTCAAGCATCTCGGTGTAGAGTGTAAAGCCAACACTCTGTATCTGGCCGCTCTGACCTTCGCCCAGCAGTTCACCCGCACCCCTGATCTCCAGGTCGTTCGAGGCCAGCATAAACCCGGCACCAAGGGTTTGTGCTTCCGATATGGCTTCAAGACGTTTCGCGGCATCAGCCGTCATCGATTTCGGTGTCGGTGTTAACAGATAAGCGTAGGCCTGGTGGTGTGAGCGACCAACCCTGCCTCTAAGCTGATGCAGTTGGGCCAGGCCAAACTTGTCAGCCCTGTTGATGATGATGGTATTGGCATTAGGGATATCGATGCCGGTTTCAATAATGGTTGTGCATACCAGAACGTTGTAGCGCTTGTGGTAAAAATCGGACATCACCTGTTCAAGCTGACGCTCACGCATCTGGCCATGACCGGTGATGACCCGTGCTTCAGGAATCAGTTCCTGAAGGTCGCTGGCTACTTTTTCGATGGATTCCACCTGATTGTGAAGATAGTACACCTGCCCGCCACGAAGCAGCTCCCGGAGGATCGCTTCTTTCACCAGGGGTTGATCATATTGCCGGACAAAGGTTTTCACCGAGAGTCGCCGTGCCGGCGGTGTCGCGATAATGGACAGGTCGCGAATACCGGACATGGCCATATTGAGCGTTCTTGGAATGGGTGTTGCGGTCAGGGTCAGGATATCAACCTCGGACCTCAATGACTTGAGCTTTTCCTTGTGTCGGACCCCAAAGCGGTGTTCTTCATCGATAATAAGCAGGCCAAGATCTTTAAAGGTCAGGTCGCCCTGGAGAATCTTGTGGGTACCAATAATAATATCCAGTTTGCCTTCAGTGAGCCGCTCTTTTACCTGATCCACGGCTTTTTGCGACTTGAATCGTGAAATAACATCAATTTCTACGGGCCAGTCCGCAAATCGATCGCGGAAACTTTCGTAGTGCTGTTGCGCCAGCAGCGTTGTGGGAACCAGAATGGCCACCTGTTTACCGCTATGGGCCGCAAGGAAAGCGGCCCGCATGGCAACTTCTGTTTTACCAAAGCCCACATCACCACAGACCAGGCGATCCATTGGTTTTGGTGCGCACATATCGCCAATAACGGCGGCAATGGTCTGTTGCTGATCCGGCGTTTCTTCAAACGGAAAGGCCGCAGCAAAAGCCAGATAGTTCTGCTCCGGCTCAGTGAAGGGAAACCCTTTTCGTGCTTCTCTGCGGGCATAAATATCCAGCAGTTCAACGGCCACGTCCCTGGCTTTTTCGGCGGCCTTACGCCGCACCTTGCTCCATTGTTCACTGCCCAGTCGGTGCAGCGGGGCAAGTTCATCATCGGCACCGGTGTATCGGGAAATCAGGTGGAGAGAAGCGACAGGTACATAGAGTTTGGCTTCGTTGGCATATTCCAGGGTCAGAAACTCCGTGGTCTGGCCATCCACTGCCAGTGTTTCCAGCCCTCTGTATCTGCCAACCCCATGGTCAATATGCACCACGGGGGCTCCGATTCTTAACTCGGTCAGGTTGCGAATAACCTGGTCGGTACTGTGTTCGTCTTCTGTCTTCCGCCGTCTGGTCTGTTGTACTCTCTGGCCGAGCAAAAGTGCTTCCGGGATAACGGCAATTTGTTCTTCCGGTAGATACAGTCCGTTGTCCAGCAGCCCGGTACTGACCGCCAGGGCGGGCTTTTCTTTAAGAAATGCGGACCAGCCATCACAAAGGTCAGGGGTTATATTATTCTGGCTCAGCAGCTCCAGCAGTACTTCCCGCCGCCCGGCACTTTCGGCGACCAGCAGGACATGATGAATGTCATTTATAAAGGTTTTGAGGTGGGCCAGTGGTTGCTCAAGCCGGGCATTAATGGTCAGTTCCGGCAATTCCTCACGGTTTAAATTAAATCGACCGGCCTTGGGTGCAACAGGCTGCTCAAACAGTGTGACTCTGGGGAAGTCGTTCAGTTTGCTGTATAGCTCCTCCGAGGGCATCAGAACCCGGGATGGTGGAAGTATTGGCCTTTGCGGATCAACACGGCGGTTGTCATAACGTGCATGAACATCCGAATAAAAATGATCCAGCGATGAACCCACGGTGTCGTAGATCAGTATTCGGGTGTTTTGTGGCATGTAGTCGAAAAGCGTTGACGTCTCCTCAAAGAAGAGAGGCAGGTAGTATTCAATGCCCGGGCTGGCAATACCTTTGTTGATATCCTGGTAAATCGGGCATTCACGATAGTTAACGTCAAAGGTTTCCTGAAAATTACTGCGAAATAACGCTATCCCTTGCTTATCCAGGGGGAATTCATGCCCCGGTAGCAGTTGTATCTCCTCAACCGTTGCAATGGAGCGTTGCGTTTCAGGATCAAACGTTCTCAGTGACTCTATCTCATCGTCAAACAGATCAACCCGATAGGGCGTGTCAGCCCCCATGGGAAAAATATCAACAATCGAGCCACGGATAGCGAACTCGCCATGTTCCATCACTGAGTCAACACAGCGATATCCGGCCTGCTCAAACTGGCCCCGGCGTTCATCAATGATAAACCGGGTGCCCGGTTGCAACGACAGGCAGCTGCCCAGCAGATAGTTCTTCGGACACAGGCGGTGCAACAGCGTCGTTACGGGCACAATCAGAATTTTTTTTCGGCCACGGTTGTCGGTCAGGGGAAGGTGGTAGAGCGTTGACAGTCGCTGGGAAATAATATCCTGATGGGGTGAGAAGGTATCGTAGGGCAGTATTTCCCAGTCCGGCATTTGCTGAACATTAATGTTTGCTTCTTCAGCAAGGAAGAAGGCCAGTTCTTCTTCCAGCCGGTTTGCTGATGAACTGTCCGGCGTAATAATCATCAGCGGCAGGTTGTCCGATACCGCAGCACAGGAAATGGTCAAGGCAGGCCCGGCTTTCGCGAGATTTCCCCACTGAAGCTTGTCGCCGGGGTGGGTTGGCAGAGGAATAGTGTGTTGAAACATGAAAATCCTGAAGGCTCTCCTGATTTACCCCAAATACAGATATAAGTGGTGGATTGTAGCGGTTGTGATCCTGTTCTCCCAGTATCCCCAGCGGGAAATGGCGGAATAAGGAGGAAAATCAACGGCAGAAAGATTACCGGTGTTAATGTTTGATAATCTTTGTTGCCTCGAACACCATCAACAAGGATAATAACCAAGGAACATAAGTCCCAAATAAGGGATTGTATTTAAAACAGAAATAATAAACGGGAATTTATCGTGGTAGCAGACCGTTTTCAGGACTGGAAAGAGCGTGAAGCACTGGCTGAGTCAATGATCCCACTGATCGGCAAGCTGTATAGGAATCACCATGTTGTCACGTCTGTGTTTGGGCATCCCGTCATTAACCGCTCCGTAATCAGCCTGCTGAAAGCGCACAAGTTTGTCCGTCAGATTGAGGACAATGGTCTTTCTGTCCGTGAGACTTACCCTGTGCTGGAAATTCTGGCAGGCCTTGATCTGGGACCATCCCGTATTGATATTGGCAAGCTGGCGGTTGGCTACCGGGCGGAAGCTGAAGGCCGGTCACTGGAAGAGTACGTCACCGGTCAAGTAGCGTCAGTGACTAATGGCCATAAACAGACTTTGGGCCCGGGTCAGGATGTCGTATTGTATGGCTTTGGCCGGATTGGCCGTTTGCTGGCCAGAATCCTCATTGAGCGCGCGGGCAGTGGCTCTGGTATTAATCTGAGGGCCTTGGTTGTCAGGCCCGGCGGTGCAGGCAATGATCTTCAGAAACGGGCCAGCCTGTTGCGTCGCGACTCGGTTCATGGCTCTTTCCAGGGCACTATATCTGTTGATGAAGAGAATAAGGTTATTTATGCCAACGGTGTGGCCATCCAGGTTATTTATTCCAACAGCCCGGATTCCATCGATTACACCCGGTATGGCATTAACCATGCCGTGATTGTCGACAACACCGGTAAATGGCGTGATAAAGAGGGATTGGGCCTGCATTTGCAGTCAAAGGGAGTATCCAGGGTTCTGCTGACAGCACCGGGTAAAGGGGATATCAAGAATATTGTTTATGGGGTAAATCATAACGATATTGAGCCGGACGATCAGATTCTTTCCGCCGCCTCCTGTACCACTAACGCGATCACGCCGGTGTTGAAGGCCATTAATGATGAGTTTGGTGTTGAACACGGTCATGTAGAGACGGTTCACTCTTACACCAATGACCAGAATCTGATTGATAATTACCACAAAGGTGAGCGTCGTGGACGCAGCGCTGTACTGAATATGGTCATTACCGAAACCGGGGCAGCGAAAGCCGTTGCCAGGGCGTTGCCTGAACTTGAGGGCAAGTTGACGGGGAATGCTATTCGGGTGCCGACCCCGAATGTTTCCCTGGCCATCCTTAACCTGTCCCTGGACAAGGCCACCACCGTTGAAGAGCTTAATCGCTTTATCAGGGAGACCTCACTGTATTCCAGCCTTCAGAAACAGGTGGATTACGTCACCTCTGTTGAAGCAGTTTCCAGTGATTTTGTGGGTAGCCGTCGAGCTGGTGTTGTGGATGGACAAGCCACTATTGTTGACGGCAAACGCTGTGTGCTTTACGTCTGGTATGACAATGAGTTCGGTTACAGCTGCCAGGTCAACCGGATACTTCAGTTTATGTCTGGTGCGATGTACCCGTCGGTTCCATAAAACACTCGTTTGTCAGTAGTGATGAACACTTCACAGAGTGACTGATTAGCCGAACAACTAATCAGTCACTCTGTAGATCCTGCCTTTTTCACTTCTTATCCCGCTTTACCATTACGACCTGTGTACATTGATATTGGTCAACAATGAGTGAGATTGGTCGTCCTCTAAATTGTAACCATTCTCATTTACGTATATATTCAGTTCAATTGACATTTTGTCAGGCAGCAACCATTCCACACTAAAACCCCGACAAAAAAACAGGTTCTGGCTCTGGCAGATGATTTAGGTGCAAATATCTTGGTCGTTTTTGCGAGTTATTACCTGCTGTGCAGAAAAAACGCTTACCAAACCGACTGAATGATGCCTGTGGAGAAGATGTACATGAAGGTGACATTGGGTGAACTGAAAACCGGTGAATGTGGCCGGGTAACCGCTTTTGCGGATGCTGGCAGTGCTTACCGGCGGAAATTGCTGGCAATGGGCCTGACGCCCGGAACCCGGTTCACGGTTTGTCGTGTTGCGCCATTGGGGGACCCAATCCAGTTGGAAGTCAGGGGCTTCCAATTATCGATTCGAAAGGATGAAGCCGCTGTTGTAGAGGTTTCCAGAACATGAAAAAACACGTTG
Organism: Endozoicomonas acroporae; assembly: GCF_002864045.1. Taxonomy (GTDB): domain Bacteria; phylum Pseudomonadota; class Gammaproteobacteria; order Pseudomonadales; family Endozoicomonadaceae; genus Endozoicomonas; species Endozoicomonas acroporae. Next base: position 17,992 of record NZ_PJPV01000085.1, on the reverse strand, counting down.
TTGCAATTGTCGGAAATCCTAACTGTGGTAAGACAACGCTGTTTAACGCGCTGACCGGTGCCCGGCAGCGGGTTGGCAACTGGCCAGGCGTTACTGTGGAAAAACGCAGTGGTTTTTATACCTTTGCAGATAACGCCATAGAAGTCGTTGATCTGCCCGGAACCTATTGTCTTGATGTCGTTGACAGCGATGTCTCTCTTGATGAAAAGGTGGCGCGGGATTATATCCTGAAGCGTGAAGCTGATTTAATTATCAATATTCTTGATGCTTCAAATATCGAAAGAAATCTGTACCTGACCACTCAATTGCTGGACATGGGTGCTCCGGTCATCGTTGTGCTCAATATGATGGACGTTGCCAGGGAAAAGGGCATGGATATTGATATTGACAAGCTGGCTGAGGAACTCGGCTGTCCGGTGCTGCCCCTGGTTGCCAGCAAGTCAGGCAATATCAAAGCCTTTTTACAAAATATTAATGATTTTCTGAATAATGGTATCTCCGTAGCCCCGCCATTGAACCTTGGTGAACAGCTGGAACAGGCCATTGCCGTTATTGAAGCGACCCTTGAAGCGTCTGTGAATCTTGATAGTCCGCTGTCCCGACGCTGGTATGCCCTGAAGTTACTGGAAGGTGACACTGTGCCTCTGCCGGAACTGACCTGGCAGGTGGTCAATGAGGCTACCCGGCAGCGTCATGTCATTGAGGCTGCCCTTGAGGAAGATCTGGATATTATTCTGGCCAGTCGGCGTTATGATGTGGTTGGTCAGCTTATGGAGTCAGTGATTCGTGAGCGGGGCGTTGTCAGTCACCGGCTGAGTGAGTCCATTGATCGTGTGGTACTGAACCGGGTGCTTGGGTTCCCCATTTTCCTGGGTGTCATGTATCTGATGTTCATGTTCACCATTAACTTCGGCAGTGCCTTTATCGACTTTTTCGATATCTTTACCGGGACTCTGCTGGTGGACGGTCTGGGCCACTGGCTGAACTCGGTTGGTGCTCCCGCCTGGGCAGTGACGTTACTGGCGGATGGTGTGGGTGGCGGTATCCAGACAGTGTCGACATTTATCCCGGTGATTGCTTTCCTGTTTCTGTTTCTTTCCATACTGGAAGACTCGGGATACATGGCCAGGGCTGCTTTTGTCATTGACCGGCTCATGCGCTTTCTGGGGCTTCCGGGCAAAGCCTTTGTTCCCATGCTGGTGGGCTTTGGCTGCAACGTGCCTGCGATTATGGCAGCACGGACACTGGACAATGAAAAGGACCGGCTGTTAACCATCTCCATGGCTCCGTTTATGTCCTGCGGTGCCCGATTGCCGGTGTATGCACTGTTTGCCGCTGCATTTTTCCCGGAGTCCGGCCAGAATGTGGTGTTTATTTTGTATCTGGTGGGTATTCTGGCGGCAATATTTACCGGGCTGATTCTCAAGCAGAGCATCCTTAGCGGCGACAGTTCACCATTTATTATGGAGTTGCCCAATTACCATTTGCCATCGGTGACTCAGGTCATGTTACGCACCTGGGATCGTCTCAAGGCTTTTCTCCTGCGTGCTGGCAAAGCGATTGTGATGGTGGTAGTCGTGCTGAACACCCTGAATGCTATTGGTACCGATGGCTCTTTCGGTCACCAGAACACTCAGAACTCCATGCTCAGCAAGATTGGCCAAGCCATTACCCCGGTATTTGCCCCCATGGGTATGACGGAAGAAAACTGGCCTGCGGCTGTAGGGCTGTTTACAGGTATTCTGGCGAAAGAAGCCGTTGTGGGTACGCTTGACTCAATGTACGGTGCCATTGCCGCGTCTGAAAACGCTGACAGCGAGGGTGAAACGACGTTTGACCTGTTGGCAGGCTTGCAGGAAGCCGTTGCCACTATTCCAGCCAATCTGAGTGGTTTAAGTGGCACACTGGCAGATCCTCTGGGTGTCGAAGTTGGCGATCTGACCGATCTGGAGGCGGTTGCCGAAGAGCAGGCAGTCAAGGTCAGCACCTTCTCTGTTATGGCAGGCCTGTTCCCCAGTCATGCTGCGGTCATTGCCTACTTATTGATGATCCTTCTTTATACTCCCTGCGTAGCAGCATTAGGTGCCATTTACCGGGAAACCACCCTGGGCTGGACGCTGTTCATTTCCGGATGGACTTTCTTCCTTGGCTATGCGGTTGCCACTATTTATTACCAGTTGTCACTGGTATCTGTGCAGCCCGGCGAAACGCTACTTTGGGTGGTATCGATCATGCTGATGATGTTTATTGTGGTTACCTTGATGAAGCGCATGGGAGCCTCAGTACTGCAAGGGCGGATGGATGTCAGCCCGCAATGATATCCCAGGCAAGACATCGTAAACGCAAAGCGTGGCCAAAAGCACTCTCAGTGCTTTTGGCCATTCACCGGAACCTGACAGGCGCTGACCATGCTGATCAAAATCCGCGATTATTTGAAACAGCAGAAAGTGTGCTCTCTGGCTGACCTCAGTGTGAAATTCAATACCACACCTGAGGCCATGCGAGGGATGCTCTCACACTGGCTAAGGAAAGGTCAGTTGAGCTGTGAACAGCCGGGTTGCTTTGTGGCTTGCAAAAAGGGGTGTGTTTCCTGTGACCCTGCCGAGTTGGAGATCTATCGCTGGCAGGGGAAGTCTCAACATATTCCATTGAGTCTTATCGGCTGACTGACTTTCAGAGCATATTTGCTGTTCCTGCATCAAAAATCTATGTACCCCTGAGCTCCTTTACCATTACATCATCATGATATAGTTGGCGTTTTTTACATAACGCTGGTCTGCTTCTTCGCCATTTTAATAGTCAAACAGATGTTTGATTATTATCATCCAGTAACATGATGGAACTTTCAAAACAAACGATAGTCCAAAAAATTGAGATCAACAGTTTTTTCAGTTTTCTGAAAAGTTTCTTATGGAGTAGGAGATAGACTATGTTTATTCACGGTACTATGGGTAATACAGGTACTACATACAAAGTTCCCCTGAGTGGTTTTGACAAGACGTCTGGGCATGCATTTGGAATGAAAGTTGAAGAGCAGGATGGAGTTTCACTTGAGTTACAAATTATAAGCAATGATGAGGGTGAACTTGCTTCTGATCTTTTTAAAGATAATGAAGATTATGTTCTGTTGATAAAAAAAGATGAGCTTGAGAAGCTGCAGGTTACAAACCCTGAAGTATTTACTGGATTATACAATGCCAGACCCGTTCCTGAAGCATCAGAAAGTGTCTTTTCAAGAGTATGTACCCTTGTAGCTGATATTATTTCTGCCTATCTGAACACAGGACAACGTTAATTGATTAAGTCCCCGGCTTTTAAGGTTAAGTGGGCTGAACTTGATAAAGAAAAACAGGTGTCTGGTAAAGATCGTTGGCCTTAAGCGTCCTTACCGGCACTCTGCCTGATAAACTGAAGGTGTGGGTAAGTAACCAGCAACCAGGTGGCAGTTGAGGAATCAATTCTCTTTCAACACGTTCCATCGCTCCGGGATACAAATAGCAAACAACAAGGCCCGCGTTACCAGGGGCTGCCTTGAAGAAATCCGCTTTTATAACATCGATCCCATACCTTGCCTCAGCAAACAGGGCTGGAACCGGAGAACGTTCCCAGGCCTCAATTTTTTTGTCAGGGTATTTTTCTCTTAAAGTGGGAATCAGGTGTCCCCAGCCACAACCAAGCTCCATAACATGACCGGACACGTTATCTGGAAGGATATCTCTGATCGCCGCCCTGACTTTTCGCGAGGTGGGAGTAGGGCCAATGCCCAGGCGCAGGGTCCAGAAGAGAATAGAGACGGTGATCAGACCGGCTGCCACCAGAAACGCGGTGGTCATTATTAATGAGTTCAAGGGATTATGCGCTAATCTTCAACACGTTCCCAGGTTTGCGAACGGCCAATCAGCGCGAACCCGATATAACCACGAACTTCCAGTTTACTGCCATCTTCCAGCACTTTCATGTTAGCGCTGTAGACTTTCCCGGATTCAGGATCGACGATTTTTCCATCGTCATATTTGCTGCCTTGCTTTTTCATGCCCCAGAGTATGGTCATGCCCTGAACTTTCTGATCTTTGAGGTCGCCCTGGCACTGGTCACAAATACTGTCCTGTTTGGCAGGGTCAAGAATCTGTGTCACTTTGCCAGACAGTTTGCCATTTTCCTCGAAGATTGTGACATAACTTTTTGCTTTACCCGTGCTGTCATCAATGGTTTTCCATAGCCCCAGGGGCGAAGCCGCCAGGCTGAATGAGGACAGGCAGAGGGACAACAATCCAGCGCCCAGGGCGCGTTTTCTCGGGAACATGTGAGGGAGTCTCCAAAACCCCGGAATTTTCCGGCGTTTATTGTAATCATTCCATTGTGGTGTCATTCAGGTAGAACAGTTTGCCCCGGACACTTCTGCGAAATTCAGAAGGCGTGAGCTGGTAGCGACGTTTGAACAATCTGGAAAAATAATCAGCGTCGGCATATCCCACCTGCAGGGCAATTTCGGCAATGCCCAGGTTGGTATTCTTTAATAGATCACTGGCCTGATCAAGCCTGATTTTGCCGACATACTCCATTGGCGGGGAACCGGTGGCCTGTTGAAAGCGACGATTCAGTGTCCGGGCATTCAAGCCCGACAGTCTGCCAAGGGCAGCCAGAGAGATTTCACTGGCGAAATGGTGGTGGATAAAGTCCTGCAGGTTGACGATCACTTCATCCTGGTGGGTTGTGGCATGATCTTCAGCAAAATGGGTGTCTTTGAAGGGCTTTCTGATTTCATGGGAGAACTGCTGTTCAACCTTTTGGGCGATGGACTCGCCAAACGCTACGCCAATCATGTGCACCATCAGGTCAGCGACCGAATTGACACTGCCAGCGCAATAAATACGACCTGCCCGGGTGATCAGGTGATTGGGTTTGAACTCAATATCCGGGAAAAAACGTTGCAGTTTTTCCATGTAAAACCAGTGGGTTGTGGCTGGTTTTTGATCCAGAAGCCCGGTTTCTGCCATAAACGCCACCCCGGTACCAGCTGCGGCAAATACGGCACCGGCATCGTGTTGGCGTTTTAACCACTCAATGATTTCCGGATGTTTCCTGACCACCGGAATCGGGTTGCGCCAGAGCGCAGGAATCAGGATCAGATCACCATAGCCGCTCTGTTTAAAGGTTCTGTCCGGTGTCAGTCTCAGGCCGCCAGTGGTGGTGATGGGGGCGGGCGTACTGGCACAGAAATGAACTTCAATACTTTTTTTATTGGCTGACAGTCGGGTGTAGGTCATTGCCGCTTCCAGCATCTCAAGGGGTAATGTCACACTGGTACTGATCATATGCTCCACCATAGGGATCAGTACCCGGTTTAACTGGATTGGGGGGGGTTGTTGGAACATTGGCGTAAAACTGCTCGGTGATGTGTCTTTTTTGTCCGTATTCGTGTCTTTTTCGTCCGGTTAAGTTTATCACGAAATCATTAAACTAGTGCCAACTTCATTTAATTCTTAATTTGCATTCATAACAACCTGATCGCTACTCAGACTTTGAGTGGCTGATCATTCCGTTGTTATACAGGAGTGTGGTTTGTCCAGATTACCCGTTATTGTTGCTCAAGGTGGGGTCAGCCCAGCTGGAAGAACCTCTGGTTTTCATGGCTACCGTCGTTTGGTGCTGGAATGCCTGAGTGACCGGTCGCAGCACGAAACCCTTGCTGCGCTTGGTACGTTGAGAAATCTGCCACAAGACAGCAGTCGGGAAGATATTCTGTCGGGCACATTGATTCGCCAGCTGGAAAACAACCTGTTTAATCCGCAAGCCATTCCTTTTCATCAGGCCATTCAGGCTGAGTCCGGATCGGAAATTATTCTGAAGGGCCGTCGTTTACCCAATCCACTGCCCGATGGCTGGCAGTTAGAAAAACTGGAAGATGGCCAGATCAAGGTGAAAATCGAAGGCGGCCAGCCGTTAATGATTCCTTCCATCCGTGAATCACTGGTCAATGCCGCGGGTCAGCTGCCCAGTGGGTTTGCGCCGGAAAAGCTGTACCAGTCCCGGAACCACCCCAGGTCACTGACAATGACGGTGTTCGGTGCATCCGATGCGATTTATTCTTCCGGTATGGACTGGCCTGCGGTCAAGCAGAAGCTAAGCCCTGAACAGGTTGCGGTCTATTCCGGCAGTGCCATGAGCCAACTGGATTTTAACGGCAATGGCGGTTTGCTTCAGTCCCGCTTGCTGGGAAAACGGGTGACTTCCAAGCAGTGTCCACTGGGTTTTGCCGAGATGTCGGCGGATTTTATCAATGCCTATATCCTTGGCTCTCTGGGTGGCACGGGTACCAATATGGGAGCCTGTGCCACCATGCTTTACAACCTGGAGCAGGCTGTTTCTGAAATTCGCAGTGGCCGCCGTCGTCTGGTGATTGTGGGCAACAGTGAAGCGCCAATTACCTCGGAAGTCATGGAAGGTTATTCCACCATGGGGGCTTTGACCACGGATGCGGCACTGCGGAAACTGGATGGTTTGTCGGATTCTGACCATCCGGACTGGCGCAGAGCCTGTCGTCCATTTGCCGACAATGCCGGTTTCACCATTGCCGAATCCAGCCAGTTTCTGGTGTTGATGGATGACGAACTGGCCCTTGAATGTGGTGCACAGATCCTGGGATCGGTGGCGGATGTCTTTATTAATGCGGATGGTTTCAAGAAGTCTATTTCTGCCCCGGGAGCCGGTAATCATTTGACCGTGGCCCGGGCTGCCGCCCTGGGCAGAGCCATTGCTGGCGAAGACGCCCTTCGTTACCGGAGTTTTGTTCAGGCCCATGGCACAGGAACGCCGCAGAACCGGGTGACCGAGTCGCAGATTCTCAGTGAAACCGCAAAAGTGTTTGGTATGGAAAGCTGGCCGGTGGCTGCGGTTAAAAGTTACCTTGGTCATTCCATCGGCGCAGCGGGTGGTGATCAGATTATGGCGACACTCGGCGTCTGGAAGCATGGATTTATTCCCGGTATCAGAACGATCAATGGCCTGGCTGAAGACGTTTATTCGGAAAATCTCAATATTCTGCTGAATCACCTGGAAACCGGGGCTGATCAGATGGATCTTGCCCTGATTAATGCCAAGGGTTTTGGTGGCAACAATGCCACAGCCCTGCTGCTCAGCCCGGAAATAACCCGAAAAATGCTGAAAGCCCGCCATGGTGATAAGGCCATGACGCAGTGGCAACAGAAAAATGAGACAGTCACCCAGCAGCAGGATGACTATGAACAGCGCTGCCAGAGCAGTGATGCAAACCCCATTTATCAGTTTGGTGAGGGTGTGCTGGACGGTTCTGACCTAACCTTTACGGAAAAACAAGTAAATGTTCCGGGCTATGGGAAGGCGCTAGATCTGGAGATGGAAAACCCGTTCTGGCAGTTTAACGGATAACATCGTGGGGGCTGCCCTTAGTGATTCGCTCATTTCTGTGAAGTTGCGAGACAACGCAATCTATTCGTTTTAAAGTGCTTGCAAACCTATCAATTCAGTGGCGTACAGGTGAGCCATTATGTTTAAGCACTTATTACTGCTTCTGCTGATGTCCGGGTTCGTGATAACCCGGGCCTCAGATGAATCGTTACCGGGCAGATTGAACGTTGAACAAGCACAGTCAACGGTAGTGACGCTCTACAGTGATCAAGCCCTGGTCAGCCAGAGGTTCGATACCCGACCCGATGGGCAGGGCAGTCTGAAGATTGCCGGTCTGCCGATCAACCGGCTTGATGGCAGTCTTAATCTTGAATACGTCGATGGTGATACCGTTTACCGGCCTGAGGACGTTTTCTGGCATCAGGGCGGCCTGGATCGCGATAATTACTACCGGAATCTGCTTGGCAAAAACGTTGAACTGTTTGGTGGCAGTCTCAACGTTGCCATTCAGGGAAAACTGGTCAGCTACCAGCAGGGAATCGGGCTGGTGGAAGGCAACAATGGCCGTCAGTATTTGATTGATTATCATGATCCCCAGGGGTTGAGGATACTGTCACTGACCGCTTCGGAGATTCAGGGAGAAAATCTCCAGTATGTAAAGGCGGATTTTGGCCAGCAGCCGGTGAGTGGTTCCCTGAAGCTCGCGTATATTACGCCTCAATTAAGCTATGACAGTCATTATCGGTTAACGCTTTTATCCCACAACCAGGGACGTCTGGAATTAAAAACGCTGCTAACCAACAGTGCCAATATCAACTTCGATCAGGCAACCATTCGTCTTGTGGCCGGTGGTGAAGGAGGCGTTGCCGAGTTTTACCAAAAGAACCGGATGCTTAAAGCCTCGGCTATGGCAGATACCGTTGACTACGGGGAACGTGTCGGTGACGTATTGCTGACCACCTTACCAAAGGACACCGTTCTTCCCGCCAATAGCAGACAGCTGATGGATCTTTTCTCAGAACCACTGCATCTTGAAAAGCTATATACCCTTGACGTATATGGGCGCTCCACCGGTGGCAGAACGGCCACGGCTGAACGACCCAGGCTGACCTGGAAATTTGCGGCCCCCCTGGATCTCCCACCTGCACCGGTTCGTCTGTATGAACAGGATCCGGAGGGTGGCTATATCATCAGTGGTCACTCATGGTTACCCAAAACCACGGCAGGAGATAGTGCCTGGTTGACCATGGGAGAAGCGCTGGCCGTTCGTGTTGAGCGTAACCGTCTTGATCTTGAACAGAAGAGTGATAAAGAGCTGGTGGTAAAATGGCAGGCAACGGTCTCTAATGACCAGCAAGACAGTATTACGCTGTTGTTAAGAGAGCGTGACAGCAACCTGATAAAGTTCGACAGTGTCAGGGGAGCCACGCTGGAAAAGCCGGATCAGCTTCGTGTTGAGGTGGCTGCCGGTACCCGCAAAACCATACATTATACGACTAAATACCGTCGTTGATGACAGGAGGTTGGTTTGCGCTATTCATCCATTGTTGTACTGACCGGTGCGGGTATCTCTGCCGAGTCCGGAATCAGAACATTCCGGGCCAGTGACGGGCTCTGGGAGAATCATCCTGTTGACGATGTGGCAACCCCTGAAGGCTACGCCCGAAACCCCGTACTGGTACAACGCTTTTACAACGATAGAAGGCGGCAGCTGAACTCAGTTAAACCAAACCGTGCTCACCAGGTACTTGCCGCGTTTGAACGTCATTTCTCCGGAAGTTTTCTTCTGGTGACGCAAAATGTTGATGATCTCCATGAGCGGGCAGGGAGCAACCGGCTGATTCACATGCATGGTGAGTTATTGAAAGTTCACTGCCAGGAGACAGGGCAGGTTTTTTATTGGGATCAGGATGTTACCGTCGACACTCCCTGTGAATGCTGCGGTGTTGCCGGTAATCTTCGTCCACATATTGTCTGGTTTGGTGAGATGCCTTTACGGATGGATGAGATTTATCAGGCACTGTCCGTCTGTGATCTCTTTGTTTCCATTGGTACGTCAGGAAACGTCTATCCCGCTGCCGGGTTCTTTCAGGAGGCTGCTGCAGCAGGAGCAAAGACGGTTGAATTGAACCTTGAGCCGGGCAATCACGCCTCTTTGTTTGATGAACAGTATTACGGTGCAGCTACCAAAGTGGTTGACCGTTTCTTCAGTTCGCTGTTGTGATATGGGTTTGGGAAACTTAATGCAGAAAAGTTGATGATAAATTAAAAAGTCTATTACGTCTGTTTAGACCATTTCATAAAGAACCAGGCATAAATTTATCTTATATTGAATTCCTTTTTTATATTCGTTCACTTAGTCGGGAAATCTATGAAGATGATCCTATTGAGCAATTTTTCAGGGAGGTTGTATTTATGGGCCATACGGAAGCAGCAAAATGGGCGTTGAAGGCAGGTGGGCCGAAAGTTGAGAAAATAATTCCGGAAGTCCGCAGTGAGGCTGCTAAGTCAGCGGATTTTACTGTCGCACAGACGCTGTTAAAGCTTGGTATCAGCACATTTACTCAAGAGGAAAAAGATCACTGCCTGAGACGTTCCATGGCAGTGGAGACTCCTGTTGAGAATATCAAAGCCTGGATTGAATTCGGTGGCCGAATAGACGACAAGTTTCTGGATGATAAGTTAAGATTCGCAGCAGAAAATAATCGTTTCCAGGTTGGGGAATACGATAAAGTATTGTCGCAGTTTTATCCTGAGGACAAACTTAACCAAAATTTAATGGCGGCAGTATCTGACGAGGATCTGACCCAGGCAAAACAGTGGCAGCTGTTGGGTGGGAAAGCAGCCACATCAGAAATTGAAGAGCGTATTGAACACCATTATAGGAACAACCCATTACGGATGCTGTCGTACTGGTGTTAATGGTTGTGGCACCTGTAAGTTGTATATCTGAGCTTGGCTGCAACTCTTAGGGAAGACATTAAGCGCCTACTCCCAGATTCGGGAAGTTGAAGAAGGAACGACGAAGAACACAAAGAAGAGATGTTCTATTCCTTCGTGCTCTTTGCCATTTGCCGTGAAAGAAAAATTGCCACGGAGACACAGAGGCACGGAGACAAGATAAAGTTTTACCTCTGTGTCTCCGTGCCTCCGTGGCAAATCTTTCATACCAGAGGGTGACGAACAATCGTCATGAGTATTTGTGTACTTCGTGTTTCTATGTTTATTTATTTGGACATATCGAACAAATTATTAATGAATTCATATGAGAACATACCTTCACTAATACAATAGCGAATCAATGGGGTAATCGGTTTTAAATTTTGACAGAATTTGGTTACGATTGCATAACCATTTTTACATTCATAAGCTGAACTTGGTGTAGCTACATGCATGTTAGGCAACTCATCTTTGCATGATTGAAGATTTTTCCCGAATAGCTCACCCTCAAATGCAAAAGAAATTTTCTTTTCTATCTCATCTGATACAAAATAACCCTCAGGCGTATAAAGTTTTTTTTCCCAGAGATCCCATCTCCAATTATCGGGGTTGTCAGGATTTTTTGAAGCGGTACTGATCCTCGAATCTTGCGGTGCTGACAATGAATAATGCTTTATCAAATAATCACTCAATGGTTGGGCAACTTGTTTGGGTGTGCAGCCTAATTCTGAAGCGGCATTTTCAATACCATCATCAGCAGTTTTGATAATTTTTGTTACAAAATCATTAAATTTCCCCTGATCCTCTTCACTTATTACAGTTGCATAAGAGGTAAAATCTGGTGATTGTTGCGGGCGATAACTTACTGGTGGGTTCAGCATTGAAAGACCTTCCTCGCTAATTTGAAGTAGATGTTAACATTCGAATGGTGAAGAGTAATGAATCATTCAGAATCTCTTAATGATACACTCTTACCTAATCGGACTGTTTGACACGAAAATCGTTCCCTCTTTGAAAAATTATTTATCCAGCAAGATAGCCCATTGCCTCTTCCAGGCCATTAATGGTCAGCGGGAACATTTTGCCTTCCATCTGCTCATCAATCAGTCGTGTTGATGAGGTATATTGCCAGGCATGTTCCGGGGAGGGGTTCAGCCATGCGACCCGGTCAAAGTGCGCTTTCAGCCGTGACATCCAGACCTGACCGGCCTCTTCATTGAAATGTTCGACACTGCCGCCGGGTGAGGTAATTTCATAGGGAGACATGGCGGCGTCGCCCACAAAAATCACCCGGTAATCCTTGCTCGTTGTTACTGGTGATAATGACTATAATGTGAAAACGGTTCTTGAGTCATGATGGAAGGGAAGAGGTTACTGGCCTTTTTTTTCTCTTCTTTTTTCTACTTTTTGATTTACCTGTTTGCTCTTCTGAATGTCCTTCGGTAGTTAAGTCACAGTGATCTTGCCATCCTTTATCGTCAGTAACATATGGCTCACCTGCCCCTCGCGTTTGAGTATGTGGTACAGAGCCATGCCGCTGTTCCAGGATGTCCACCCTGATCTTTATTTGATCAATACATCGTTTTATTGAGTCCGGGCTCCAAAGCTGGTTAACCGGGATTTCAATGACCTCAAATCCTGATTTTTGCAGCAGTGCGATTTTCAGCAGAGTCGAACCATTCCTGGTTTTGAAATCACCACCCACGTAATGCGACGGCCCCTGAATTTCAATCACAACGTTGTGATCTGGCAGAAGCAGGTCAACTGGAGGTAATGAGTTCAGACTCTTTTCTTCTTCAATTTTCAAAGAGGGAATAGATGATTGGAGTCGGTTGCGGAATTCGGCTTGGGTTTTTGAAATGGCTGTCTGGTAATGGCGGACAACCAGACTCGGTCTGCCAAGCCAAATGGCGGCCATGATCATGATGGATTGATCCTCTTCATTATCTGGCGAGGCATTTTCCAGGCGAGTCAACAGGTCATCCATGTGCTTTTCAAGTACGTTATTTTTATTGGTATTGGAGACCAGAGACAACCTGGCACAGCACACCATGACTCCCCAGAGAGACATCGATATATCTTGTTGAGGGAGTTGAGGGTTTTCACTGATTCTGTACACAAGAGATTCGAACGAAGAGGTAACCACGTTCAACTCAACGAGCTCACCCAGTTTCGCCATGGCCCACAGCAGGTTGGCGATATGCTGAGGAATAAATTGGTCTTTCTGTGCGTTCACGAGGGGCAACAGCGCGGCCACGGCCTCGTTGAGCTCCTGTGTCTGCTCCTGCCCGTGGTCCACCAGTTTCGCCATGGCCCACAGCAGGTTGGTGATATGCTGAGGAATAAATTGGTCTTTCTGTGCGTTCACGAGGGGCAGCAGGGCGGCCACGGCCTCGTTGAGCCCGGGTGTTGTCTGCTTCTGCTCGTTGTCCACCAGTTTCGCCATGGCCCACAGCAGGTTGGCAATGGCCTGGGCATTAAGTTGGTTTTTTTGTGCGTTCACGAGGGGCAGCAGGGCGGCCACGGCCTCGTTGAGCCCCTGTGTCCGCTCCAGCCCGTTGTCCACCAGTTTCGCCATGGCCCACAACAGGTTGGCGATTCCCTGGGCATTGAGTTGGTTTTTCTGTGCGTTCACGAGGGGCAACAGGGCGGCCACGGCCGCTTTAAACTCTGGTGTCCACTCCTGCCTGTTGTCCACCAGTTTCGTAATGGCCCACAGCAGGTTGGCAATGGCCTGGGCATTAAGTTGGTTTTTCTGTGCGTTCACGAGGGGCAACAAGGCGACCACGGCCTCGTTGAGCCCCTGTGTCTGCTTCTGCCCGTGGTCCACCAGTTTCGCCATGGCCCACAGCAGGTTGGCGATATGCTGAGGAATAAATTGGTTTTTCTGTGCGTTCACGAGGGGCAACAGGGCGGCCACGGCCTCGTTGAGCCCCCGTGTCCGCTCCAGCCCGTTATCCACCAGTTTCGCCATAGCCCACAGCAGGTTGGCAATGGCCTGGGCATTAAGTTGGTTTTTCTGTGCGTTCACGAGGGGCAACAGGGCGACCACGGCCTTGTTGAGCCCTGGTGTCCGCTCCAGCCCGTTGTCCACCAGTTTCGCCATGGCCCACAGCAGGTTGGCAATGCCCTGGGCCTTAAGTTGGTCTTTCTGTGCGTTCACGTGGGGCAACAGCGCGACAACGGCCTCGTTGAGCCCTGATGTCCGCTCCAGCCCGTTGTCCACCAGTTTCGCCATGGCCCACAGCAGGTTGGCAATGCCCTGGGCCTTAAATTGGTCTTTCTTTGCGTTCACGTGGGGCAACAGCGCGACAACGGCCTCGTTGAACTGTGATGTCCGCTTCTGCCCGTTGTCCACCAGTTTCGCCATGACCCACAGCAGGTTGGCGATACCTCGGGCATCAATATTCCTGGCTTCAGTTTTTTGGCTGCAGTTAAATATTATTGCATCAATTAGCGTTGACAATAAGTGAGCTTGAGTAAGCTTAACACGCTCATCCATGGGTTTATGAAAGGTAAAAACACCCGCTGAAGTAAATGAATGAAGTGTTGTCGTCAGGCTTCGCCAATCCCAGCGCCGTGTTGGGGTAAAATTTTGCAGCATACGTATCAGCTGGCTTTGTTCAGATCGATTTAACGGTCTTTGAGCAGCTGACGTGTATTTTTTAATCGAACTGGCAAATTGACCGTGATATCTCCCATCATAGCGATGACCGAAACGATCCGATTTTCTCACCAGATCATCCATTATTTCCTGTTTGATGAGAGCATTAAAATCTTGAGCAGGGTTAACTGAACGGCAATGTAAATGTTGAGAAGAGCGTGCGCCAGAAGAAAGGTAAAGTTCATTACGCCCCGGAGCATTGCGGGGGGGATTATCACATTGTCTGACTGTGGCATGTCTATATCGTCCACGCCCTGAAGAAGGGGCATGGTCATTCGGTTGGTTGTAATGATTACCTGATCTTGTGTATTTACCACTGATACCAGCAGAGCTTCTATCCATAATTATATTTCATTAATTCATGAAAATATAAAAAGCAGACTGCTGTTCTGTTCAGAAGTTCATTTTGCTGAACTGTCTATAAACGCAAGTGGTTGGAGGAGAACATCTACTCTGAATTGTGAAAACGGTTCCTGAGTCATGATGGCAGGGGGACGATTACGGGCTGTTTTTTTTCATCCTATTTCCTGGTTTGCCGGTTTGCTCTTTTAAACGCTCTTCGATGGTTAAGTAGCAGTGATCTGAGGGTTGCCATGCTTTATTGGTAGTAACGAGTGTCTCATCTGCCCACCCGATGTTAAGTGCCACAGAGCCATGACTCTGTGGCAGGATGTTTACCCTGGCCTTTATTTGATCAATAAATGGTTTCCTTAAATCCTGGTGCCAAAGCTGGTTAGCCGGAATTTCAATGACCTCAAATCCTGCTTTTTGCAGCAGTGCGATTTTCAGCAGAGTCGAACCCTTCCTGGTTTTGAAATCGCCACTCACGTAATGAGACGGTCCCTGAACTTCAATCACAATGTTGTGATCTGGCAGTAGCAGGTCAACCGGAGGTAATGAGTTCAGACTCTTTTCTTCTTCAATCTTCAAAGAGGGCATGCATGATTGGAGTTGATTGCGGACGACAGTTTGAGGTTTTGAAGTCATCGTCGGGTAATGGGGGTCCAACGGACACACTCTGCCAAGCCAACTTGCGGCCATGGCAATGATGGTTTGATCCTCTTCATTATCCGGGGATGTATTTTCCAGGCGAGTAAACAGGTCATCCATGTGCTTTTCAAGCACGTTATATTTATTGGCAGTGGAGACCAGAGAAAGCCTGGCACAGCATACCATGACTCCCCAGAGAGACATCAATATGGCTTTCTGAGAGAGCTGAGGGTTTTCACTGATTTTGTGGACAAGCGATTTGAAGATAGAGGTAACCAGGTTCAGCTCAACGAGCTCACCCGGTTTCGCCATGGCCCAGAGCAGGACGGCGATTTCCTGTGGTTTAAAGTTAGCTTTCTGTGCATTCACGTGGGGCAACAGCGCTGTGACGGCCTCTTTAAACTCGAGTGTCTGCTCCTGCACGTCGTCCACCAGTTTCGCAGTGGCCCACAGCAGGTTGGCAATTTCCTGTGGTTTAAAGTTAGCTTTCTGTTCGTTCACTTGGGGCAACAGCGTGGTGACGGCTTTTTTGAGCTCTGGTGTCGGCTCTTGCACGTCGTCCACCAATTTCACCATGGCCCACAGCAGGTTGGCGATCCCCTGGGCATTAAATTGGTCTTTCTGCGCATTCACTTGGGGCAACAGGGCAACCACGGCCTCTTTGAGCACTGGTGTCTGCTCCTGCCCGTTGTCCACCAGTTTCGCCACGGCCCACAGCAGGTTGGTGACCCCTTGGGCATTAAATTGGTCTTTCTTTGCGTTCACAAGGGGCAACAGGGCGACCACGGCTTCCATGAGACCTGTTGCCTGCTCCTGCCGGTTGTCCACCAGTTTCGCCATGGCCCAGAGCAGGATGGCGATTTCCTGTGGTTTAAAGTTAGCTTTCTGTGCCTTCACGTGGGGCAACAGCACGGCCACGGTTGCGCTGAATTCTGGTGTCTGTTCTTGACCGTTGTCCGACAGTTTCGCCATGGCCCACAGGAGGTTGGCAATATGCTGGGCATTAAATTGGTCTTTATGTTCGTTCACTTGCGACAACAGTGCGGCCACAGCCTCTTTGAGCTCTGGTGGTGTCCACTCCTGGCCGTTGTCCAGGAGTTTTGCCATGACCCACAGCAGGTTGACGATATGCTGAGAAGTAAATTGGTCTTTCCGTGCGATCACGTGGGGTAACAGTGCGGCCACAGCCCCGTAGAACTCTGGTGACCACTTCTGGCCGTTGTCCACCAGCTTCGCCATGGCCCACAGCAGGTTGGTGATTTCCTGTGGTTTAAAATTAGCTTTTTGTGCGTTCACATGGGGTAATTGCGCAGCCACAGCTTCTTTAAGCTCTGGTGTCCATTTCTGGCCATTGTCCACCAGTTTCGCCATGCCCCACAGCAGGTTGGCGATCCCTTGAGCGTTAAATTGGTCTTGCTGAGTGTTCACTTTGGGTAACAATGCAGCCAATGCCTTGTTGAGCCCCGGTGTCCGCTCCTGCCCGTTGTCCACCAGTTTCGCCATGGCCCACAGCAGGTTGGCGATACCCTGGGCATTAAATTGGTCTTTCTGTGCGCTCACGAGGGGCAACAGGGCGACCACGGCTTCTTTGAGCCCTGGTGTCTGCTCCTGCTCGTTGTCCACCAGTTTCGCCATGGCCCACAGCAGGTTGGTGATTTCCTGTGGATTAAAGCAAGCTTTTTTTGTGTTTACTTGGGGCAACAGCGCAGCCACAGCCTCTTTGAGTTCTGGTGTCTGCTCCTGCTCGTTGTCCAACAGTTTCGCCATGGCCCACAGCAGGTTAACGATAGCCTGAGGAATAAATTGGTCTTTCTGTACGTTCACGTGGGGCAACAGAGCTAACATGGCCTTTTTAAGGTGTGGTGTCTGCATCTGACCGTTGTCCACCAGTTTCGCCATGGCCCACAGCAGGTTGGCGATACCCTGGGCATTAAATTGGTCTTTCTGTGCGCTCACGAGGGTCAACAGGGCGACCACGGCTTCTTTGAGCCCTGGTGTCTGCTCCTGCTCGTTGTCCACCAGTTTCGCCATGGCCCACAGCAGGTTGGCAATATGCTGGGCATTAAATTGGTCTTTCTGTGCGTTCACGTAGGACAAAAGCGTGGCCACGGCCTCGTTGAGCCCGGGTGTCCGCTCCTGGCCGTTGTCCACCAGTTTCGCCATGGCCCACAGCAGATTGGCAATGCCCTGGGCCTTAAATTGGTCTTTCTGTGCGATCACGTGGAGCAACAGGGCGGCCACAGCCCCGTTGAACTCTGATGTCCGCTTCTGCCCGTGGTCCACCAGTTTCGCCATGGCCCACAACAGGTTGGCGATTCCCCGGGCATCAATATCCCTGGCTTGAGGTTTTTGATTGCACTTGAATATTACTGCATCAAGTAGCATTGACAATAAGGCAGCTTGAGTAAACCTGACACGCTCATCCATGGGTTTATAAGGGGTAAAAACACCCGCTGAAGTCAATGAATGAAGGGTTGTCGTCAGGCTTCGCCAATCCCAACGCCGTGTTGGGGTAAAATTTTGCAGCATACGTATCAGTTGGCTTTGTTCCGCCCGGTTTAACGGTCTTTTAGCAGCTGACGTGTATTTTTTAATTGAACTGGCATATCGACCGTGATCTCTCCCATCATAGCGATGACCGAAATGATCCGATTTACTCACCAGACCATCCATTATTTCCTGTTTGATAAGGGCATTAAAATCTTGAGCAGAGCTTACTGAACGGCACTGTAGATGTTGAGAAGAACGTGTGCCAGAAGAGTGGTAAAAGTCATTGCGACCCGGTGTAGTGCGGGGGGGATTACTCCATTGTCTGACTGTGGCATATCTGTATCGTCCACGCCCTGAAGAAGGTGCATGGTCACTCGGTTGGTTGTAATCATTACCTGATCTTGTGTATTTATCACTGATACCAGCAGAGCTTCTATCCATAATTATATTTCATTAATTCATGAAAATATAAAAAGCAGACTGCTGTTGTGTTCTGTTCAGAAGTTCATTTTGCTGAGTTTA
>NZ_PJPV01000084.1 GCF_002864045.1 Endozoicomonas acroporae | reverse complement strand
GCTATTGATGCTTGAATAATAGATTTAGCGAATGGTTACCTGCCTTCAGTGTTTAACCGCCGAACATCGTTGCGACGGTAAGAATGGCGGACATCATTATAAGACTATGACACCGAATTGAGACTTGGCATCATTAAACATGATGCCGAACCATCCTACTTCTCCTTCACAACAATAAAGTATTGTGAATAACCCGTTGTTTTAACCGGAAATCACATCCACAAGCTGCTGCATAACCCCACGCCCCCGGTCATCCTGCATCACCGCCATCAAAAACAGGCACTGCCCATTGCTCTTGCTGGCCCACAGCTGGCCTACGGCATTTTTCTCTTTGGAGTCATCATTACTCTTGTAGGCCTCACCTTTATACTCCACCACCAGCATCCGCCCATCGTTCAGCTCCACAATAAAGTCCGGGTAGAATTTTGCGTCCGATAAAGGTAGCCAAAAGGCGGCATGAGGCTTCTTCACCAGGTTGCGTATCCAGTGTTTCACCGGCGGCAGGCTATCGATGATCTGGGCACACATAAACTCCTCACCATCTGCCTTCAGGTCTTCAATTTTGTCATAGTAGTGCTTCTGAAATTGATAGCGTCCGGAGTAATAGGGGGGGTTGGCCGGGTAAAACCCCGGCTTAAAGTCATAGCTGAAAGCCATGGAAGCACTGACTTCAGCATGGCTGCCAAACAGTGAATCCTGATAGCTGGTTTTCACCGCGCTGCTGCGCAGAAACTGCACCCGTTTCTGAATACTTCGAGCCAGCTGGAATCGGGCACGATACAGCGCCGTTAACGAGCAACCTTTCTCAGTCAACAAGTGACTCACCAAACGGGTCAGGTATCCTATCATCTCACCCTGGGTAATATCCGGCTGATAAACCTGCTGATCCAACCACCGCACAATATCCACTTCAGTGTATTGAATACCCGCTTTATTGAGATCCAGCTTATTCTGCCCGGCCAGCTTATAATTCACTTTCTGGCCGTCCATATCCACGGTAAACGTGTTACTGGTTTCCTTAATGGTAAAATTGGGCAGTTCAACAGGAAAATCCAGCAAAAAAAAAGGTGTCAGGTCTTGAATCTTGAATGAAAAAAAAAAGGTGTCAGGTCTTGAATCTTGAATGAAAAACCGGTGTCATATATGGTCCGACCCGCACTGCAAGGAAAAGTTTTCCATCATGACTAAAGAGTAATGCTTCCATATATCCGGCCTTGGGGTGAGGTCTCATTTGCCTCTGGCCCTGATGGAATCCGCTCATTCCCACCTCATCAGGTCTTCGGCCTCTACGGGCCCTGACCCCGGTCAGGTTCAAGGGAGTGCAGGTCTTACCTTTTATGCCATCATTTGAACTTTATCCACGCAACTCGTTGCAGGCTTCTTACACTGATTAACCGCTTTTGCTTTTCTTGTCTAACGACAAATGTTTAATAGTTTATTGGCTATTTCATACTGCTGCCGTCGTATGCCCACAGGCGCTCGGCTACTGAATAGCCTTAGAAGACGCCGAATAGCATCTTATCGGTAATGTCATCAAAGCGGTGGTTCTGCAGCTGCTCTTTAATAAATTCTGCTGCTGCTTTGTCTTCGCTGCTCTCGCTGGCAGGTTCTACGTCCCTCTCTGACTGGGTCACCGCCAGTCGCCGCTGCTGAAAGCAGGGTTTCACCTGGTCATTCCGTAGCAACTCATCATAGAGCCGCATATCCCGGCCACGCTGTTTAAGAACGCTGTCGGGGTTCTCCATGAGCATGTGGGTGTAGGCCTTGCTCATCAGAATGCCTTGGTCGGCTTGGGCGATTTCGCCGAGGGTGGGTTTACCTGCCATGTTCACACACCAAAAAATGACTTTAACCAACAGGAGTGTGCCAACGGATTTTACTCTCTATCAGGTCTAAAAATTCCGCTGTAAGGTGCCGAATAGCTGGCGGGCTATGGTAGGATTTGTAACCCAAGATGCTCTGAAAAAGGCAAAAAGTCCCGATCAGAATGGAGCAGGGCTAATAACAGTGTCGAGTAATCTATGATTATCTTGGTTAATCTGCTTTTTTATTGCCTTATTTAACGGTTGCTACTACATTACTTCCTGCTACTAACGAAAACCAAGTTTGTGGCAAACTGATTACAAAAGACTAGGCAACCCCGTCGGGACACGTTACAGCCCGACGCTAATCCCTACAGAAGAGCTGCGTAAGACTTACCACGGTAAGCGGTGGCGTTGACGATGTAGATAAACCCAGATAATCCTGATTATCGTAGGTTTTTAGTAACGGTAATATCATGTTCCAAACAGTAGGTAGCAATCATCACATCAATGGTTTTGCGTACTGTAACACCTCTTTTTCTGAGATAGCGGAAGTTGGAAGCACTTTTGATGGCTAAGTCCTGAGACAGTAGATTATGAACGTCCAGTGACGTCAGTAGTGACTTTGCCTTGTTAAAATCTTTTTCACTTCTGAATCCCTGCAATACTTCTGCAAGAATCAGGTCGCCGATAATAAGGTTCTGTCGGCCTAATGCAGCATCCAGGTAGTCACTGGCATCAGTGGATATGCCATTGAAATAGTCAATCCAGACCGATGAATCTACCATCACCATTTGTCGGTTCTCATATCATCCAGATCGCCTTCCCAGTTCAGCTTGCCACGATACTCTCTGATTTTTTCCTGCTTTTTCAGCTGTATCAGTGCTTTCAGACCCGCCTCTACCGCTTCTTTCTTGGTCGTCAGTCCGCTGGCATTTAATGCTTCCTGCATCAGTTCATCATCAATAACAATATTGGTTCTCATGGCTCGCCTGTGTGTATGTTTTTTTCTGTTTGTGTGTATTGTAGCCAATCCATCAACAATAGCACTTAATAACCTCGAAAATCATTACTCCGTCTGACTGCACCGTAACCCCGGGTGGTGCAGACACTCGGGTCATTCACCTGTTCTGGTTTATAAGCGGTATCCCAGCTCTGAATAACGCTTAAAAATTCCGAGGGCAGTACGTTGTAGCGTTTGAACCACTGCGATCGCTTTTTTATCCATTCGTGACCTGGGCCACCCGGGTTGGCGCTCACGTTAAAGCTGGAGGGTATGCCGTGGGGGCGAACCATTCCATTAATTCCTTATTGAAATATGGAAGTGATTTAAGGCAGCTCCTCAGCTTGCCGGTTTAGCCGTATCTTCGCTTTCCAGGAACTCCTCGGCATCAGAACGTGGGTCAATCTGCGCAACAATGGGTGTTGTTCGGGGTACTGGAATAAAGTGCTGCTCTTCGCTGGTGTAGATCGCAGGACGGTAAGCCATCCGAATCAGGAAGAAAAGACCGGTAGCGCCCATCACCGTGATGAAATACAGCATCAGGCCTTCAGGAATATGGCTCATAAACAGTGAAGCGAAGATCGGGCCGATACACGCACCAAGGCTGTAGGCCAGCAGAAGTCCCTGGGTGCCGGCAACAATATCATCCGGGTGCATGTGATCACAGCCGTGGCTGATGGCCAGTGGATAGAGTGTGAAGGTAGCGCCGCCAAACAGAAACAGTGCTGGATAATACAGCCAGCTCTCGTGGGAACTGAGGATCAGGGCAAAGCAAATAGCACAGCCAGCCAGGGCAACCAGAATCAACATTTTACGCCGATCGATCATATCGGACAGGTAGCCCACCGGAAATTGCAGTGCCATGCCGCCAATCATGGTGATGGCCAGAAAGAGCGCTACGGTGTGATCATCACTGCCGCTGAGGTCGGCCAGGTAGATGGGCAACATTGAATACAAACCACCCAGTACCAGGCCACCGGCAAAACAGCCGAGTACTCCGGAGGGTGTCAGTTCAAACAGCTTTCTGAATCCCAGGGTAGAAGCCTCTTCAATTTCCGGTGTCGGGATTCGGGTCATGGCCGGTGGGAAGATCGATAATGACAGCAGAATCCCGATCAGGATAAACGGCATCAGACTACTGCTATCCAGGAAGCCGACAAACAGCTGTCCGATAGCGTTGGCACCATAGAGTGACACCATGTAGAAAGACAGTACTCTGCCCCGGTTGGCGCTGTCGCTTTCACAGAGCAGCCATGACTCAACCACAACAAATATGCCCGCCACCGCCATGCCATTAAGGAAGCGCAGTACCAGCCAGCTGGTGGTATTCTCCGACAGTGCCAGGCTCAGTACGGTGGCACAGAGCAACGCCATAAAGCAGGCAAAGGAGCGAATATGGCCTACCCGGCAAACAATGCTTTCTGAGCGAAATGATCCGGCCAGTAATCCCAGGTAGTAGGCGGTACCCATAAGGCCGGCCAGAAAGTCATTGCCATCTGTCGCATTGATTCTCAGGGGAATCAGAGTCGTCAGGTATCCGCTGGCCAAAGCGAAAATAAACATGCCTGACAGTGGCGCAACAAAACGTATCATAGTTTGTAGCCCGATAACGGTGTTAATAAGTAGAAAAAATGAGCGATGTATTCCGGGTTTTATCGGCCTGACAGGAAAGCGGAATAGAACAGCTCGACGGGATTGCAGATGTTCTCAGAAACGCTCTGGTTTCGATAATTATGTTCAGAATCCGTTATTTTGATGAACTCTGCAACTGATCAAAGGATTGTATGTCCCCTCCCCGCTGGTGCATTCTGCCGGGTATCAAGCTTCACTATCTTCTTTGGCACCAGCATTGGCCATTCTCCCGGGTGGTCATTGTTGGTGAAGTAGGGGCGCTTCTCTCTGACCACGGCAATACCACGTTTCTTCAGCACTTTTTGGGCTTCCTTCGAAGCCAGTGTTTTCTGCGTCAAGGTGCCCGGATTCATCCGTATACCTTCGCTCTTCAGCCGCTGTATCTCTTGTTCCAATGCCAGTTTTGTTGCCGGGCTCAGCAGTGATGGGTCATGTTCGTACTGCATCTTTTCCAGCAGCGTCATTCCCGCCGGAATCGCCACCTGCCGCAGATCATACCTGCTGTTATGAGATGGAGAGATTGTTCCAGGCGCGCATTTTCACGCCGAGCCCACTGTACATGCTCTGGCCAATGCTGGTAGAAAAGATAAGTTTCCCGTTGCTTCCATAGATTATCAAGCCACTTGATAAAATCATTCGGAGAAAAGAAAAAATCTTTTCCTCTGTGACTCCGTGTCTCCGTGGCAAAAAGGGAAGTTATTCCGGGACAATTCCTTAGAGTCGGTTTTAGAATAACAACTCGCTTCGTGTAGGAGCGAATTGTAATTATGCGACAACTTCTAACCACAGAATTGACAGCAAACAATCAGTCATACATCCGTAGTTCAGTGATCTTCGCTGTGTTATCGCCATGGATGGTCAACACATGGCCATTGATGCTAAAGATGGCTGATATGATTGCACTATGATGGGAAGTGGTGGCTTTTTCTTCCCATGATCCATCGCTGTTCAGACCATAAACTTTCACTGTTCCATCGAAACTGGCAGTGACCACATGGCGGCCATCGACGCTAAAGGTTGCTAATCTAATATCCTTACCATTGGAGATGACGGCTTTTTCTCTCCATGATCCATTGTTCGTCAGGCCATAGATTTTCACCGTGTGATCTATGCTGCAGGTGATGACATGACGGCTATCGGGGCTGAATGTGGCATAGTAGACACTTTTGTTATGGGGAACGATGTTTTTTTCTTCCCATGATCCATCGTCCTTCTTGCCATAGATTTTCGCTTTGCCATCCGAACTGGCGGTCACCACATGGCGGCTATCGGCGCTGAATTTGGCTGAGCAGACTGTCTTGTCATGGGAAATGATGGCTTTTGCTTTCCATGATCCGTCTTTATCCTGGCCAGAGATTATCACCTTGCCATCGTCACTGGAGGTCATTAAAAAACAGCGACTATCGGGGCTGAATTTGACTGAGTTAACCTTTCCATTGTGGGAAATGATGGCTCTTTCTTCCCATGACCCATCGGCATCCAGTCTATGGATTGTTGCACTGCCATTTTTTCCATTTTTTCTGATGATCACCACATGGCGACTATCAGAGCTGAAGGTGACCGAGACAAAATGGGAAATAATGGCTTTTTCCAGCCATGACCCATCGTCCTTCCTGGCATAGATTTTCGCTTTGCTATCCAGGCTGGCGATCACCACATAGCGGCTATCGGGGCTGAAGGTGGCTGTGTAGAGAATTTCATCATGTGGAATGATGGCTTCTTCTGCCCATGTCCCATCGTCTGTCAGGCCATAGATTTTTGCCCTCTGATCCCAACTGGTGGTTACTACATAGCGACCATCTTTGCTGAAGGTGGCAAAATTGACTCTATCATCATGGGAAATAGTGGCTTTTTCTTCCCATGATCCATCGTCCTTCTTGCCATAGATTTTCGCTTTGCCGTCGTCACTGTAGGTCAACACATGGCGGCTATCGGGGCTGAAGGTGGCTGAGCGGACCCAGTGACTGTGGGAAATAGTGGTTTTTTCTTCCCATGATTGTTCGTCCTTCTTGCCATAAATTTTCGCATTGCCATCCATACCTGCGGTCACTACATAGCGGCTATTGGCACTGAAGGTGACTAATCTGACTTGCTTATCATGGGAGATAGTGCTTTTTGCTACCCATGATTCATCGCTCTCCTGGCCATAGATTTTACAGGTTCCAGAGTCACAGGCGATCACCAGGTGGCGTCCATCGGCGCTGAAGGCAGCTAAGTCCTTTAAACTATTACAGGGGATGCTGGCTAAAGTCTCTAATTTAAATGCTTTACATTGACACATCAGTTTAGTGAGAGTGGAAAAGAACAGAGCAGGAAAATAAAAACACGCCTGGCGATCCATAATTGACTTGACTAATGCCTTATCCTTTGTAAAACGGCTCAACCAATTCTCGAGTTGACCTTTATTTTTTGCAGTGAGGATTGTTTCCGTAATGGCCAGGTGTGATGAGGCAATCTGGCGATACCACGCCCTTATCATTGATGCATCTTTTTTGAGCGTGTTGTAAATGCATGAATTCACCTGTGTTAAACGGGCAATATCACGAGTCTGCAAATAGGTATAAATTTTGGCTTGTATTTCAAAGGGTAAATCGAGCAATAACGAAAGCTCATCCTTGTCACGAACAATGGCGTCCCTACGCGTGCTGATACCACTTCGTGTCCCATATTGAGATTGAACTGGTGTTGATGAAAGTGCATGGCCGGAACTACTTTTTATGCAATCCATAAATAGTCGACATTATTTGGCGGATGGTTTTCACGAAGATTTAGCGATAATAGCACAGTCCTCTTTCCCGTCCTGCGCATTGTTACTCTGGCCGTAAAAATTCACCAGTCTTTTTATCCGGTTGCGTCCCCGGGCCATTCGGAAGCGGTTGGTGTCCCTCAGGCTGTATACGCAACCGCAGTATTCCTGTTGATAGAACGCTTCCCGCTTGGACAGCTCAATCATTCTCTGGCTGCCCCCTTGTTTACGCCAGTTGTAAGTCCAGTAGGAAACACCGGGGTAATGCCCGGCAGAGCGGATGCCGCAGTCATTGATCTGTTCCATGTTCTTCCAGCGTGAAATACCCAGTGTGCTGGAGATCACCGTAAAGTGGTGTTCATAAGCATAAAGGGCGGTTCGTTCAAAGCGCATATCAAAACAGACGGTGCAGCGTTTGCCCCGTTCCGGCTCATTTTCCAGGCCCCGGGTGCGGGCAAACCAGTTGTCGGTATCATAATCAGCATCAATAAACGGAATATTGAGTTTGTCACAGAACCGTTTGTTTTCATCCTTGCGCAGCCGGTACTCTTCAGCCGGGTGGATGTTCGGGTTGTAAAAGAATACGGTCTGCTCAATACCCGATGCCTGAATCGCTTCCATTACTTCACCGGCGCAGGGGGCACAGCAGGAATGCAGCAGGATTTTTTCAGCACCATCAGGCATATTCAGAACAGGACGTTGATAATTTTCCAGGGAGAGAGGGGTGTTTTTCATGGCAGCCATACCGGTCTGACAGGTAGAGTGTTTACTTAGGGTGGACATTAAGCTTACCCCTCCATTTTCAATGGCTTTTGAATGGAACCACGAAGGACACAAAGAGCACGAAGGAAAAGAAAATCTCTTCTTTGTGCTCTTTGTGTCCTTCGTGGTTCCATCTTTAACTTCCCGAAGAGGGGAGTAGACGCTTAATGTCTACCCTAAGAGAGTGTTTACACAACCGGTAAGCATAGCAAAATATTGTCGTAAACCTTCTATCCAGCAGAAGAACTGATGGTTGAATCGCCCCTATTGGTAAACAGCATTTGTAATGCCTCCTGATGAGCCTCAAATAATTGATGGTAGTTTTGACAAAAGGCGTCTTCATTCGGTTCCACCAGTACCTCAAAGGAAGGCGCTATACCTTTTGCCCAACCGGGTAGGTAGTACCCTTTGGCAGCACACAGTGCATGAATGATCATTTCTACAGTACCACCGGGTCCTCTGACCGTTGGTGCCAAGTGCACATACCACCAGTGAATGCGAGGGATTACCGAAAGGTCGCCAGCCATCGCCTGATCAATTAAACCCTGAACATGCTGTAACCCTGGATTCAGTTGATCAGGATCCGTATGGATAATTAAAGCAGAGCGCTTATTCTTGCCAACATAATGCAAATAACAGTCACCAAAAAAATATTCAATTCCATAATTCTTGATTCTAGGGCTGGTCACTATTTGGGTTAGATAAACCTTATTCTCTCCTGCATTACCCACAACCACGCCATAATGTATATGAGCAATTTTAAGGGGGTTTAGTTTATATTTGTCAGAGATGTGATTAATAAACCTTTCTCCTGCCTTGGTTTTTTGATTGATAAAGGATTTATTGTAGGTCAGTGCAACCGCACGTTGTTTAGCAAAGGAATAAGTAGATTTTAGTGGGGTGTGGGTACAAATGGGATAATTACTCACTGATTGCAGATTATTACGAAGAAGGTCAAATTCTTCAGCACACTCATTATTTCTGGTAATCTCAATGTGTTTACGAGTATTAATTGCTTTCTTAATTAACTCTTCAGCGGTGATTGTCCTTTTAATAATACTGTCTTTTACCCGGTCAATAAATAATCTGAATTCTGAGTTAAAAACATCTGGATCACCATATGGAAGCCAATTATCTCTTTTAACCAGATGATTGGAATTTTCCGGCCGAATCAGCAAAGGTGACAGCAACTGTTCATTTTTTACTGGCAAAACCTCAGTTTCTGGCGTTTTTTCAGGCATCTTGCTGGACTGCAGAGGATGGTCCAGGTGATTTTCCAGCCTTTTGTCAGCAGTGACTGCTATTTTCCTAAGTGCGCCATTATCGGCTTGAGTGCATTGTTCAGGGGAATTACCGGTGGCATGCTGGATATTGACCATTAAATTTCGATTCGATAACTGTTTTACCGGTATTTTCTGATGTTCAACCGATGATGGCTGAGGGGGCAATGAAGATGACTTTGTCTGACCTGCAATAGGGGGGGGATGATTAATTTTGTTCACAACTTTTAATCCTTTGTCTTAGCGGTTGTAATAATTTTTCTGGATTTCAAGTCATCTTCGGCTTAATAAAATCCTTTTAATGTAAGCCGTCAATCAATCAGTTTTAAATCACACGTATCCTCTGAAGACATTCAAACATTTTTTCTTTGTCGTCTTCGGACAGGTGCGTTGCATTTACTAACCTGACAAAGTCTTGCTGCATGTTATTATCAAACTTTCCTCCATTTTTAAGATATGCGCTGATTTGAATCACGATCTGTTTACCAAGCTCTATCAGCCTGGGTCTGACCTCAGAATACAGGTCACGGTGTTTTTTATTTGCTGGCCTGGCAGAGGACCATTGCTTAATATATCCATATTGAATAGCCTTGGCCGCATTCATCTGTGCCTGAAAAAAATGTTCCATGGAATTCGGGTCTAAACCAGCATTTTTAGCATCAGACATGGCCTTCTCAAGCACCATTTTTTCTCTGGTTAAATCTTCAACAGCCCGATTCTCCCTGTCCTTGAATAAGGCTACATCTTCCATATAAGTCAGCCGCTGGTTGATTAACTCAAAGATTCCATGTAATTGCTGATTTTTGCCTGGCAAAACCTCAGTTACTGGTGTTGTTTCAGGGGGGGGGCCGGGCTGTAGAGTAAAGCCTGTAGAATTTACCAGCCTGGTTTGCGCAGTTGCAGTTATTGCAACTTGTCGAAACGTGTAATCACTGGCTTGGGCACATTGTTCCGGGGGATGCTTGATATTTACCTTTAAATTTGTATTCGATAGTTGTTTTACCGGTGTTTCTTTATCTTCAACCGATGATTTATCTTCAACCGATGATGGCTGAGGATATTTGGAATTTGTCGAACTTATCGTAGTGGATACTTGATTAACTGGGTTCACTGATTCGAATCCTTTGTTAAAGAGGGGTAATAATTTTCCTCAATGTCAAACCATTTTCAGGCTGAAAAAATTCACCCTAACATGGGCTATCAATCAACAAACTAACTATGTTGTCAGTAACTCTAACGGACAGTCATTTATGAGGCAGGTTTCGGCGCACATTCAGAGTGAGATAAGAAGAATGAGCAGTAGTGCTGCGGGTAGAATGTTTTTCATGGCAGCCATACTGGGAGGCTGACAGCGTAGAGTGTTTACACAAGCGATAAGTTTTGCAAAGTCGTCGTAAACCCTCTATCCATCAGCAGAACCGATGGTTCAAGCGCTCCTTTTGGTAAACAGCATTCGCAATGCCCCCTGATGAGCCTCAAATAATGTAGGGTAGTTTCGACAAAAGGCCTCTTCATTTGGCTCCACAAGTACCTCAATGGAAGGCGCTATGCCTGTTGCCCAACCGGGTAGATAGTACCCATTGGCGGCACACAGTGCATGAATGATCATTTCTACAGTACCACCAGGTCCTCTGACCGTTGGTGCCAAGTGCACATACCACCAGTGAATGCGTGGGATTACCGAAAGGTCACCTGCCATCGCCTGATCAATCAAACCCTGAATATGCTGTAACCCCGGACTCAGTTGATCAGGATCCGTATGGATAATTAATGCAGAGCGCTTGTCACTGCCAACATAATACTCATCATATCGACCAAAATAATAGGACATTCCGGAATTATTGATTCTGGGGCTGGTGAATATTTGCGTTAGATAAATCTTATTGTTTCCTGCATGACCCACAACAACTCCAGAATGAATATTATCAATTTCACATGGATATAGACCATATTCACTAGCGATGTGGTTAACAAAATTTTCTCCCTCCTTAGTTCTGTGATTAATAAAGAATTTATTATGCGTCAGCGCAACCGCACGTTGTTTACCACAGGAATAAGTTGTGTTTAGAGGGGTGTTTAAACAAAAATTGTGCAGATTGTTACGAAGAAGTCCAAAGTCATCAGCCTCAATATTATTTCTGGTAATCTCAATGTTTTTACGAGTAATAATCGCTTCCTCAATTAAATCTTTAGCAGTGATATTCTTTTGAATAATCCTGTCTTTAAACCTGTCAACAAATAATCTGAATTCTGTATTAAAAACATCTGGATTACCATATGAAACCCAATCATCTCTTTTAACCAGATGATTGGAATTTTCCGACCGAATCATCAAAGGTGACAGCAAGTGTTTATTTTTTACCGGCCAAACCTCAGTTTCTAACATTTTTACAGGGATCTTACTGGACGGTAGAGGATAGTCTGTAGACTTTGCCAGCCTTCTTTCAGCAGTTACTGCAACTTTCAGAAGCGTGTCATCATCGGCTCGGTTGTATTGTTCAGGGGAATTGCCGGTGACATGTGCGACCTTTACCATTAAAGCAGGATTCGATAACTGTTTTACCGGTATTTTGTTATGTTCAACCGATGAGGACTGAGGGTGCAATGAAGGTGAACTTGCCTCACTTATAATAATAGTTGGAGGATGATTAATTTTATTCACAGTTTTGAGCCCTTTGTTTTAGGGGGATGTAATAATTTTTCTGGATTTGGAGCTATTTTCAGCTAAAAGAATTCATTTTAATATAAGCTATCGATCGATAAACTAACCATGTTGTTAGGAATTCTTGCAGACAGTCATTTATCAGAGTGATGCAAAGAATAAGCAAGCGCGGCAGTGCTGGAAGAGCCAGCAGTGATGCGGGTAGGAGATGGCGGGATTGTCATCGGTGGAGCAGGAACTATGGTATTCGAATCTATTGGGTTATTGGATAAGCCGGTTCCTATGCAGTCAGTGAATACCGGGTGGCTATATGAACTGGGCGTATCCCTGGATATTTTGCGCCTGGATCAACTTGACCCCGAGATCAGCGGTAACAAGTGGTACAAGCTGAAACACAATCTTATTGCCGCGCAGCAGGAGGGCAAATCGGCCATTCTCAGCTTTGGTGGTGCCTGGTCCAACCATATTCATGCACTGGCTGCGGCGGGTCATCGGTTTGGCATGCCAACCATTGGTGTTATCAGGGGAGAGCCGGGGGAATCTCTGTCAGCGACCTTGACCGATGCGGTTAACTGGGGAATGCAATTACACTACCTGTCCAGAAGTGATTATCGTCGAAAGAATGAAGCCGTCTTTGTTAACCATCTTTTGCATCAATCAGGTTTGTCAGCCCGGGATGTACATGTTGTACCGGAAGGCGGGAGTAATTTGTCCGGTGTGCAGGGTTGCCGCGAAATTCTGGCAGCCGGGGGCGTCACTGCGGGGAGCTATGATGAGATCTGGCTGGCGTGTGGCACGGGGGCCACGCTGTCAGGGGTGGCGCTGGCTGCGGCAACAGAGATGCCACAGACGCAGGTGACCGGAGTCGCCGTCCTTAAAGGAGGCGATTTTCTGCGCGGTGATATTCATCACTACACCGGGCAGGCATTGGCTAACTGGACACTGTTGACGGACTATCATCATGGCGGTTACGCTCGCACTACCCAGGCTTTGCTGTCGTTTATCAAATCCTTTGAGATGGAGGCGGCAATCCCTTTGGATCCGGTATACACCGGCAAGGTCATGTTTGCCATTCGGCATTCACTGGCGGAAAACCTGAAGCAAGGCCTTCCCTGCCGGGGCAGACGGCTGTTAATGGTTCATACCGGAGGGCTTCAGGGGCGGCGCGGTTTAAAAATATAAGAGCAATGGTGCAGTAATGAATACTTCAATAGCCCGACAGATTGCCAGAATTGTTCTTGAAGGGTTCAGTGACTATCGAACACGCTTTACTGACATCACCCTGGGTGCCCGGGCCCGTTTTCTGAAGGCGGACTGGAGTGCTGCGCAAAATGCTGCCTCTGACCGGATTAACCTTTACCATGTTGCCGTTACCGATGTGATGGCAACCCTGGCATCCCGGATTGAAGCGTCCTATCTCAGCGACAGTAGCTGCTGGCAGGATGTGCATGACGCTTACCTGGATTTGATCTCTTACCGGACCGACCCGGAACTGGCGGAAACCTTTTATAACTCCATCTACCGCAAGTTGTTCAGGGGCGAAGCGGTGAACCCCCGTCACTGTTTTATTCAGTCGGAATTTGATGGTTTTAAGGTACACAGCGCCAGGGGCATTTATCGATCCTATGCTTTTAATGATAAAAGTAATGACCAAAGCCAGCAGCAGGGGCTGGTCAGCCAGGTTGGCCAGATACTGGATGATTTTCAGTTTGAACTGCCCTGGGAGTACCGGCGCAGGGATATTCGCAATATTATCCATGCGTTGCAGAAAACTCAGCCATCATGGGTTCGGCGCAGTAATGTTCGGGTGGATGTGCTGAAGTGGGTCTTTTATCGGAATAAAGCCGCTTACCTGGTGGGAAGGCTGGTGGCCGGTGACGACCTGCAACCGTTTGTTCTGGCGGTTCTGAATAATGAACAGGGCGCGCTCTACGTTGACGCCCTGCTCTGTGAAAACGACAGCGTCAGTGTGCTGTTCAGCTTTACCCGCTCTTATTTCCTGGTTGATGCCCGGATTCCCTCCGAGTGTATTGAGTTTTTGCACACGCTGGTGCCTGAAAAAAAACGTGCCGAGCTTTATAACTCCATCGGTTTTTTCAAGCATGGTAAAAGTGTCTTCTATCGGGATTTTCTCCAGCATTTGCACCACTCTGCTGATCAGTTTGTCATCGCTCCGGGTGTCAAGGGCATGGTGATGTCGGTGTTTATGCTGCCTTCCCTGGATATGGTGTTTAAAGTCATCAAAGATCATTTCGCCCCGCCCAAAGATATCAGCAAGGCCATGGTTAAAGACCGGTACTATCTGGTAAAAACCCATGACCGGGTAGGGCGGATGGCAGATACTCAGGAGTACTCCAATCTGATATTGCCCCGTTCCCGGTTCAGTGATGAGTTGTTGCAGGAGTTGCGGCAGGTAGCGCCCTCTACCGTTCTTGTCTATGACGATAAGGTGCTGATTCGCCATCTATATACTGAGCGGCGAATGATGCCCATGAATATCTATGTTGAACAGCTGGTTGACCATGGCAACGAGCAGGCACTGGAAGCGGTGCTTGATGAGTATGGCCGGGCGATCAAGCAATTGGCCGCCGCCAATATCTTCCCGGGCGATATGCTGCTGAAAAATTTCGGGGTCACTCGCCATGGTCGTGTGGTTTTCTACGATTACGATGAAATTATCTATCTGACCGAGTGCAATTTTCGCGAGATACCCGAGGCGCTTTATCCAGAGCAGGAAATGTCCGCTGAGCCCTGGTATTCCGTTTCACCGGGGGATATTTTTCCGGAAGAGTTTCCGGTGTTTCTGTTTCCTGATCTGGCCATCCGCAAACGTTTTACCCGTCTTCATGGTGATCTTTTTACCGCCAGCTACTGGCGCAGTGTTCAGCAGCAGATTACCCAGGGGCAGGTGATGGATGTATTGCCATACACGCCATCACTGCAACTGAAAAAACACCATGTTGACCGGGTTGCGTCCCGGCCAAAAACAGTGCCTGTGGTTTAACAGGCGCTACTTATGGTGTTCACGCTTTTTTCAGGTACTTGGTCAACAGAACAATTCTGACACCATTGACACGGCCTTCGATCTGTTCAGGATTACCGGTCAAAGAGATATTGCGCACAGCAGTACCGCGCTTGGCAGTAAAGCCAGCACCTTTGACCGGCAGATCCCTGATCAGCGTTGCCATTGATTGTCACTCATCGGTTTTAGCGACCTTTATCGCTCTCTCAGGCCAGTCATCAGGCACAATAAACAAATGCCTCTGCTGTTGCAGCGCCTGATGGATTACCCTGATATACACCGGTCGTTTTTGCGGTTGCAGCTGGCGTATCAGCGCATCATGATCGAGCCACTCTGCAACAGGGTTCTGATTCAACCACTGCACTTTCTGAGGTATCTGGAAGCGGACATCCCCGTTGATGGAGCGGGTACCCAGAAGGAAATGGCTTTGGGTTAACCAATAACCTTTCAGGTGATTCTGGTTGCAATACTCCGGTGGCGGGCACTGCGCTGTTATATTCTGTTCTGCCTGAGTTATTAGTTGGATGTCGTTCAGTTGCGGTATGGCTGTTTTATCTGTGCGGTACAGGGGATAAAAAAGCCTTCCCTGTATCAGGATCTCTTTAGCAACCGGCTGGACAATACCCAGCGTTAATAATGTTTCCCGCCCTTCATGGCTATCACTCAACAGGGCTTGATGATGGAGCAGGCGATCCATCTTGCGATCCAGCCGGTCCCTGAGTCCGGGACCGACCCAATGTTGCCATGAAGACCCCGTGACATTGTCAGCTTCACCAGGCATACCCAGATAAAATTTAACGGCCAGTTCCCGATGGATAAACCGGTTTTTCCGCTGGTAGATAAGGTCATATTCACCCAGTGTGGCAGGCTGACCATTTTTCTCGCCATTCACCTGCAGGTTAGCGGCAATGGTCTTGTTATCAGGCAGCTGGCTCAGCAGGAATTGCCATAGGGTTTCGTTGAAAATGCCGAGCAGGGGATTGCCTTTTTGGTTAACCAGACTTTCCAGAAGGGCCAGCTGCTGTTGATCAGGCATCACCGGGGCTGTTCCGGCCGGTAAGGGGGAATCAAGAAAAAGAGGGCTGGCCGTACGATTAAATAATGGCGGGCTGTTTTGTACCCACTCTACTGCCTGTTGTAGAGTGTGATGTATGCTTTGATGTGAAAATCTGTTCATACTGACGTTTATATACTATTACATGGTTTCAATGTAATTGATGGGTTCTTTTTATCAATGGCCTCCAAACTCCGTTCGTCCTGAGGAGCCGAAGGACGCTAAGGGTGACAGGAGATTGTACACATCAAAATCATCGAAATAATGTACTATGGAAAATATCAGTCAGAATACACCTTGTTCATCTGCTGACATACCTCAGAAGGATTCTCAATCTGTCAATGAAGCGGCAATCCTCACTGGATTTCCGCGAGCTGTTAAGTCTGTTGATCCAAAAAACATTCCCGGGGAAAAGAAAAGTCAGTCTGCCAATGTTCCCCAACATGTATCTCTGATTAGCCGTAAAATCGAACAACTTAACCATCAGGGACGCACTTACCTGTTGCAGGTGGATAAGCCTCTGGAGAGTGGCAATGCACCCATAGAATCTTCGACAGAGACCCTGCCTGTTAATACCTCCGGGATTTTGCAATACGTATCAAAGGGCGACCAGAGAAGGTTCAACGGCATGGCGAACAATCTCTTTGATCATGAACCGATTACTTGCAGGCATTTGGCCTATGCGTTTGCTACAGGCAAGTTTGGCACGAAAGATGTGGGCAAATTCACGTCCATTGATCAGCTTGATAAAATTTCCCGTCACAGCGGTATTAAAATGGATCAGGCCCTGGACGACACTACGGCTGATGGCTATAAAACGGCACAGGAAGGTTATTACTTTGACCGGGCTGGCTTGGGCCAGGCAATTTATGCAGCTTGTCAACAGCAGCTGGTCGATAGCGAGCAAAATAAAACCTATCTGTTTTCGTCATTGAACCATTTGATGGCTCTAAAGATAAACTGGTCGCCTGAGCGACCGGAAATAAAACTGGCCTGTTATGATCCCAACGACACCCTGAGAGTCCAACGGCTTATCGTCCCTGACCTGCAAACCCTGAAGGCGATTAAAATAGAGCACCTGTTCCCGAATTCTTATGCAATCAAATTATATTTCCCCAAGCCTTCCTGGAGTGGATGTTTAACCACGACAACGGTTGAGAGCCGGGCCGGTAACTCGTTGGTCAGGATTCTGGCGGATATGAATTCGTCGATCCTGTTTTTAATGCTCAGGAATGGACATTTTTCTTCGCAAATGGTGGATCAATTCATGGGGCAACTGAACCGGCTTGATCCATATCATCAAAAGATTGCCCTGATGGCTAAAAATGACGATGGTGTGCCAGGGCTGAACATGGCATCACACAGGGGGCATGTTGAGTGCGTCAGGAAATACCTGGGTTGGGTCATGGCCAGCGCCCTGAACGACGAGGTCAAACAGGATCTGTTGATGGCGACATCCGACAGTGGTTTTCCCTGGCTCTGCGTGGCAATGCAAAGCGGCCACGGGGAGTGTGTGAAGAGTTACCTGGATCGGGTGATGGCCAGCTCCCTGAGCAACGAGATCAAACAGAATCTGCTGATGGTGAAATCCCCCAAGGGTTATCCCGGGCTCTTCGGGGCGCTGCAAAACGGCCACGAAGAGTGTGTGAAGAGTTACCTGGATCGGTTGCTGGCCAGCTCCCTGAGCGACGAGGTCAAACAGTATCTGCTGATGGCAAAATCCCCCGGGGGGTATCCCGGGCTCTTCATGGCACTGGAAAATGGCCAGGGGGAGTGTGTGCAGAGTTACCTGGACCGGGTCCTGGCCAGCTTCCTGAGTGACGAGGTCAAACAGAATCTGCTGATGGCGAAGTCCCCCAGGGGTTTTTCCGGGCTCTGTGTGGCGTTGCAAAACGGCCATGGTGAGTGCGTCAGGATTTACTGGGATCGGGTGATGGCCAGCCCCTTCAGCGACGAGGTCAAACAGAACCTGCTGATGGCGAAATCCGACAGGGGTTTTCCCGGGCTCTACGTAGCACTGGAAAAAGGCCATGGTGAGTGCGTCAGGATTTACTGGGATCGGGTGATGGCCAGCCCCTTTAGCGAGGAGGTCAAACAGAACCTGCTGATAGCGAAATCCGACAATGGTTTTCCCGGGCTCTGCGCGGCACTTAAAACTGGCCACGGGGAGTGCGTGAAGAGTTACCTGGATCGAGTCCTGGCCAGCTCCTTCAGTAACAAGGTCAAACAGGACCTGCTGAGGGCGAAATCCGACAGTGGTTTTCCCGGGCTCTATGTAGCATTGGAAAATGGCCATGCTGATTGCGTCAGGATTTACTGTGATCTGGTGATGGCCAGCCCCTTCAGCGAGGAGTTCAAACAGGACTTGCTGAGGGCGAAATCCGACAGTGGTTTTCCCGGGCTCTACATAGCACTGCAAAATGGCCATGGTGAGTGCGTCAGGATTTACCTGGATCGGGTAATGGCCAGCCCCTTCAGCGATGAGTTCAAACTGAATCTGCTGGTGGCGACATCTGACACGGGATTTCCGGGGTTGTTTAAGGCGCTGAAAAATGGCCGGGAGGCGTGCGCCAGGGATTACCTGAGTCTGGTTATGGCCAGTCCCTTCTGCGATGAGGTCAAACAAAACCTGCTGATGGCGACGACCCGGGGCGACGGTATCTCCGGACTCTACGTGGTCTGGGAAAATGGCAGACGGGAATGCTTCAAGACGTATGTTACAGAGGTTATCAATAGCAGCTTCAGTAATGATTCAAAACAATCAATGATATCGTCGACTCCGGCGAACTGAACGACCTTGTCCCGGATTCTGATTTAATGATCAATAATTTTTAAAACAGCCTCTTATTGTCTACCGTAATAAGGATCACAGACTACGGATAAACACCCATTAGCCTATGTACAATATCAGGCAGAATCCTCCTCGCTCATCTGCTGGAGCACCGCAGAAGGATTCTCAATCTGTCAATGAAGAGATACTCATCACTGGATTTTCGCGGGCCATTAATTCTGTTGACCCAAACAACATTCCCGGGGAAAAGAAGAGTAAGTCTGCCAATGTTCCCCAACATGCATCTCTGATTAGCCACAAAATCGAACAACTTAATCGTCAGGGACGCACTTACCTGTTGCAGGTGGATAAGCCCCTGGTTAGTGGCAATACATCCATAGAGTCTTCGACAGAGGCCCTGCCTGTTAATACCTTGGGGATTTTGCAATACGTATCAAAGGGCGAGCTGAGAAGATTCAACTGTAGAGCGAACAATCTCTTTGATCATAAACCGATTACTTGCAGGCATTTGGCCTATGCGTTTGCTACAGGCAAGTTTGGCACGAAAGAGGTTGGCAAATTCACGTCTATTGATCAGCTTGATAAAATTTCCCGACACAGCGGTATTAAAATGGATCAGGCCCTGGATGACACCACGGCTGATGGCTATAAAACTGCACAGGAAGGTTATTATTTTGACCGGGCTGGCTTGGGCCAGGCAATTTATGCAGCTTGTCAACAGCAGCTGGTCGATAGCGAACAAAATAAAACCTATCTGTTTTCGTCATCGAACCATGTGATGGCTCTAAAGATAAACTGGTCGCCTGAGCGACCGGAAATAAAACTGGCCTTTTATGATCCCAACGACACCCTGAGAGTCCGACGGCTCATCGTCCATGACCTGCAAACCCTGAAGGTGATTAACATAGAGCACCTTGTCCCGGATTCTTATTCAATCAAATCCTATTACCCTGAGTCTTCTTTGGGGGGATGTTTAACCACGACAACGGTTGAGAGCCGGGCCGGTAACTCATTGGTCAGGATTCTGGCGGATATGAATTCGTCCATCCTGTTTTTAATGCTCAGAAATGGACATTTTTCTGCACAAATGGTGGATCAATTCATGGGGCAACTGAACCGGCTTGATCCATATCATCAAAAGATTGCCCTGATGGCTAAAAATGACCAGGGTGTACCAGGACTGCACATGGCATTACAAAAGGGCCATGGGGAGTGCGTCAGGAAATACCTGGATTGGGTCCTGGCCAGCTCCTTGAGCGACGAAGTCAAACAGGATCTGTTGATGGCGAAATCCGACAGTGGTTTTCCTGGGCTCTACATGGCACTGCAAAACGGCCACGGGGAGTGCGTGAAGAGTTACCTGGATCGGGTCATGGCCAGCTCCCTGAGCGACGAGGTCAAACAGAATCTGCTGATGGTGAAATCCCCCAGGGGTTATCCCGGGCTTTTCGCAGCACTGCGAAATGGCCATGTTGAGTGCGTCAGGAATTACCTGGATTGTGTCATGGCCAGCCCCTTCAGTGACGAGTTCAAACATAACCTGCTGATGGCGAAATCCCCCAAGGGTTTTCCCGGACTCTTTGAGGCACTGCGATATGGCCATAGTGAGTGCGTCGCGAGTTACCTGGATCGGGTTCTGGCCAGCGCCCTGAGTGACGAGATCAAACAGGACCTGATCAGGGCGAAATCCAACGATGGTTTTCCCGGGCTCTACGTAGCACTGCAAAATGGCCATGTTGAGTGCGTGAAAAGTTACGTGGATCGGGTCCTGGCCAGCTCCTTGAGCGACGAGGTCAAACAGGACCTGCTGATGGTCAAATCCCCCAAGGGTTTTCCCGGACTCTGCGTGGCGCTGCTGAAAGGCCATGGGGAGTGCGTCAAGAGTTACCTGGATCGGGTCCTGGCCAGCTCCCTGAGCGACGAGATCAAACAGAATCTGCTGATGGCGAAATCCGACAGTGGTTTTCCCGGGCTCTTCGTGGCACTGGAAAACGGCCAGGAGGAGTTTGTGCAGAGTTACCTGGATCTGATCCTGGCCAGCTCCCTGAGCGACGAGGTCAAACAGAATCTGCTGATGGCGAAATCCCCCAAGGGGTTACCCGGGCTCTACGTGGCACTGCAAAATGGCTATGTTGAGTGCGTCAGGAGTTACCTGGATCGGGTCCTGGCCAGCGCCTTGAGTGACGAGATCAAACAGAACCTGCTGAGGGCGAAATCCAACGATGGTGTTCCCGGGCTCTTCGAGGCATTGCAAAATGGCCATGGTGAGTGCGTCAAGAGTTACTGTGGGCGGGTGATGGACAGCGCCTTCAGCGACGAGATCAAACTGGATCTGCTGCTGGCGAAATCCGGTAAGGGTTTTACGGGGCTGTTCAAGGCGCTGCAAAATGGCCATGAGGCGTGCGTCAGGGATTACCTGAGTTTGGTCATGGCCAGTCCTTTCAGCGATGAGGTCAAAAAAAAACTGCTGGTGGCGACCTGGGGCGATGATATTTCCGGACTCTACGTGGTACTGGAAAATGGCAAACGGGAATGCTTCGAGACGTATGTTACACAGGCTATTGATAGCGTCTTAAGTAACGATTCAAAACAATCAAGGATATCGTCGCCTCAGGTTAACTGAACGACCTTGTTCCGGATTCTGATTTGCATCAAATTATTTTATCTTGGGCCTTCTTTGGGTGGAGCACCACTCTACTGTCTTTTGTAGAACCTGTTGAAGAGTATGATGTATGCTTTGATGTAAAAATCTGTTCATGACTAACGTATACTCACTCACATTCTAAGGCGACATCACTGAGTTTATGGAACACTTCAAAATTGTCGGAGTAACCGGCCGCCAGGGGCGTATTCAGGTGGAGGATACTCTAAGGCATCTGGCAGACTTTCTGCAGCAGCGTGGGGTGACCGTAGTTCTGGATGAACAGCTGGACGGTCTGTTGCCGGGTCACTCCTTTTCCATGATCAGCCGTGAGCAAATGGGGCAGCAGTGTGACCTGGTGATCGTTGTGGGTGGTGATGGCAGTATGCTGGGCGCGGCCCGCACACTGGCGCTGTACGATATTCCCGTGATCGGTATCAACCGCGGGCGATTGGGTTTTTTGACCGATATCTCCCCGGATGAACTGGATGACCAGCTGGCAGAAGTGCTTGAGGGACGCTACCTGGCCGAGAGTCGTTTTCTTCTTGAGGCCCGCGTTCGCCGCCAGGGCAAGGTGATCGGCCAGGGGGATGCGCTGAATGATGTGGTGCTGCATCCCGGCAAGTCGACCCGAATCATTGAGTTTGAACTGTATATCGATGGGCAGTTCGTTTACAAGCAGCGGGCTGATGGACTGATTATTGCCACGCCAACCGGTTCAACCGCCTACGCGCTGTCTGGCGGTGGTCCCATTATGCACCCCAGGCTGGACGCCATTGTTCTGGTGCCTATGTACCCCCACATGTTAACCAACCGTCCCCTGGTGGTGGATGGCGATAGCGAGCTGAAACTGGTGATTCGCCATGAAAACACCATTTCCCCGCAGATCAGCTGTGATGGACAGATTCATATCACCTCGGCACCGGGGGATGAAATCACGATTCATAAGAAGTCTCAGCGTTTAAAGCTGCTGCACCCTCTGAATCATAATTTTTATGAGTCCTGTCGTTCCAAGTTGCGTTGGAACTACCAGGAAGAGCGTTGTTAATTCAAGGACTTTTTTCACATTATGCATAGGGCATTGGAACTCCCCGGAGACATCGACCTGAGCGACCTATCCTACTTTCTCTATGCCCGGGGGATTCCCCATAAGGTCACAGAAGAGTCAGGCAAACAGGTGATCTGGACTGAGAATGAGGAAAAGTCCCGTATTGTCACCAGCCTTTATCAGCAGTGGCAGTCCGGTGATTTACAAGTGCTGGCAGCGCCCCCCAGGGCCGGTGTGAATGCGGGTGCTTTGCTCAAGAGTATTCCCTGGCAGAGCATACCGGTCACCTTGCTGTTTATGGTGGCCTGTATGGTGGTCGCGCTGATCACCCGGGCCGGTGCCAACTGGCAGGCAATAGCCTGGTTCTCCTTTATTCCCTTCGAGGTGGCTAATGGTTATCTCTACTTTGGCAGTTTTGGCATGGGGCTTGAGCAGGGGGAATACTGGCGGTTGATCAGTCCGATCTTTCTTCATTTTGGCCTGAGCCATCTGGCGTTCAATATGCTGGCTCTGTATATTTTTGGCAGTCGGCTGGAGACTCGTCAGGGGGGCATTCATCTACTGGCCATCATCGTCTTTACTGCGGTGATTTCCAATGTTACCCAGTACTTCTGGGCTGGGGATGATACTATTTTTGGCGGCTTTTCCGGTGTGGTGTACGGCCTGATGGGGTATTGCATGACCCGGGAAAAGGTGGACCGGAACTGGCAGTTTGGACTCCCGCCGTTTTACTACGGCTTTATGCTGACCTGGCTGGTGGTGGGTTATACCGGCGTTTTGGGCAGTATTGGCTTTGGTAATATGGCCAATGCCGCACATACCGGAGGCCTTGTGGCAGGTTGTCTGCTGGGTGCCATTGCCGGTTTGCTGTTTAAAGAAAGACGCTTTATAGAAAAGGATTGAAAAGGATTCGATACCATGCAGTTAGATGCTTTTCTGGAGAAGATGACGCCTGCTATCCATCAGGCATTGAAGTTGGCCCTGGAACTGGGTAAGTGGCCTGATGGACGGGCCATGACGGAAGAAGAACGGGATGTCAGCCTGCAGGCGGTGATTGTCTATGAACACGAACACCTGCCAGAGTCACAACGGGTCGGCTATATGCCCGGCAAGTGCAAATCCGGTGGTACATCTTCTAAAGAGGACAGCTCTGCTGAAGAGGCCACCATCCTTCGTTTCAGGAACTGAATATTCTCTATTCATATTGGTGTCGCTCTGTTGGTTGATAACAGGGCCGTTCTTACCCTACACAAGAGTACAACTGTGTCCGAAAGTACCATCACCGGATCGCTCAGCAAAATGCATTCAGACCTGTTGACCGGGACTGACAACAGCAAGAGCCAGGTTACCTACCAACTGCCCGTTGGCGATCAATTGCTGCCATTAAATGAGCTGCTGGGGCAAAAGTTGTCCATGCAGTACCAGGGGGAAATTCATTGCTGCCACTGTGGCCGGAAAACCAAAAAGAGTTTTAACCAGGGGTTCTGCTATCCCTGTTTTAAAAAGCTGCCCCAATGTGACAGCTGCATTATGAGTCCGGAAAAATGCCATTATCATCAGGGTACCTGTCGTGATCCCGCCTGGGGAGAGACATTCTGTATGACAGATCATGTCGTCTATCTGGCCAACTCATCCGGTCTGAAGGTTGGCATTACCCGGGCAACCCAGGTGCCAACCCGCTGGATTGACCAGGGTGCCACGCAGGCCATGCCATTTATTCGCGTGGCGACCCGTCAGCAATCGGGGCTGCTGGAAGTGATTTTCAAGGAATTTATCAATGACCGGACCAACTGGCGGGCTATGCTGAAGGGACCCGCTGACCCTCTGGACCTGCAGGATACCGCCAGGGAACTGTTGGACATGAACAATAGTCGGATTACCGCATTGCAGGAGCAATTTGGCATTCAGG
The DNA here is from genome assembly GCF_002864045.1 of Endozoicomonas acroporae. Classification (GTDB taxonomy): domain Bacteria; phylum Pseudomonadota; class Gammaproteobacteria; order Pseudomonadales; family Endozoicomonadaceae; genus Endozoicomonas; species Endozoicomonas acroporae. The sequence goes on along the minus strand of NZ_PJPV01000084.1, from coordinate 23,306 downwards.
CGATACAACCTTTGGCAGGTGTAAAGTCAGTAGATATCGACTCTTCTGCCGTACTGAATATTGATTACCCGGTTATTGAATACCCCGCCAAAGTGACATCCCGATCCTTTGACAAGGAGCCGCTGATTGAAGGCACGCTATTGGGTATCAAGGGACAGTATCTGATTTTTGATAATGGTGTGGTCAATATTCGTAAACATACCGCCTATGAGGTGAGCGTGGCTGTAAATTAATCACAGTCCCTGTGCAAACGCTTATGAAAAAGACAACAGGATGGACAAGATGAAAGACTCGCAACCAAAAGCGATTTACCTGAAAGATTATCAGGCACCTGACTACTGGATTGATCAGACCAACCTGACCTTTGATCTCTTTGAAGACCATGCGATGGTTACCTCAGTGCTGAGTATTCGTCGTAATCCTGATAATCCCTCAGCCAGCACTGCTGAAAACGCTCCGCAGAACAAGCTTCCTGAGCTGGTACTGGTGGGGGATAACCTTGAACTTCTTTCTCTTGAAATTGATGACCAGCCATTCACGGACTTCAGGGAAGCGGATGGTTTTCTCAGGATTGCCTCACCCACAGAAGCGTTCACTTTAAAAACCGTCTGCCGCATCAAGCCCCAGGAAAACACCTCCCTGGAAGGGCTCTATAAATCCAATGGTATGTTTTGTACCCAGTGCGAGGCAGAAGGTTTTCGCAAGATTACCTACTACCTGGACCGTCCCGATGTGATGTCCCGGTTTATCACCCGAATCACCGCCGACAAGGCAGCGTATCCGGTGCTTCTCTCCAATGGTAATGATATTGAACGTGGCGAACTGGACCATGGCAGGCACTTTGTCACCTGGGAAGACCCCTTCAAAAAGCCAAGCTACCTGTTTGCCCTGGTCGCGGGTAATTTGCAGTATGTGGAAGATCACTTTACCACCATGAGTGGCCGTGAGGTGACGCTGAGGCTGTTTACCGAAGCGCACAATATTGACCAGTGCGATCATGCCATGATCTCTCTGCAGAAATCCATGAAGTGGGATGAACAGGTCTATGGTCGTGAATACGATCTGGATATTTTCATGATCGTCGCCGTTGATCATTTCAATATGGGGGCCATGGAAAACAAAGGGCTGAATATCTTTAATTCAGCCTGTGTGCTGGCCAGCCCGGAAACGGCGACAGATGCCCGCTTCCAGCGGGTTGAAGCGATTGTTGCCCACGAGTATTTCCACAACTGGTCCGGTAACCGGGTCACCTGCCGGGATTGGTTTCAGCTGAGCCTGAAAGAAGGTTTTACCGTGTTCCGGGATTCGGAATTTTCTGCGGATATGAACTCCCGTGGGGTAAAACGAATTGAGGATGTCAATATTCTCCGTACCGCCCAGTTTGCCGAAGATGCCGGGCCAATGGCGCATCCGGTAAGACCTGAGTCGTTTATTGAGATTGCCAATTTCTACACCGTCACCGTTTATGAAAAAGGGGCGGAAGTCGTACGGATGATCCATGGCATTCTCGGGCCAGAGGATTTCCGCAAAGGGTCAGATCTTTACTTTGCCCGCCATGATGGTCAGGCCGTGACCTGCGAAGATTTTGTCAAAGCCATGGAAGATGCTTCTGGCCGCGACCTGGGCCAGTTCCGCCGTTGGTACAGCCAGGCAGGTACGCCAGTACTTAAGGTCAGTGATGAATACGATGAAGAGAACAGGCAGTACCGCCTGACCATTGAGCAATCCTGTCCTGCGACACCGGGGCAGAAGGAAAAGCTGCCGTTCCATATTCCGGTACGTATTGGCCTGCTGGACGGAGAAGGTGAGGATCTGCCGCTTAATAACGCCGGAGACACCGATCAGGTACTGGATGTCAAACAGGACAAGGAAACCTTCACCTTTGAAAATATTGAAGAGCGCCCACTGCCTTCTATATTAAGAGGGTTCTCTGCGCCGGTGCGGGTCCGGTATGACTACTCCCGTGATGACCTGCTGTTCCTGATGGAAAACGACAGCGATCACTTTAACCGCTGGGATGCCAGCCAGCGCCTGGCCAGTGGTGTGATTGATGAGATGGTGGCGGCCCTGGAACAGGGCAGGGAGTGCAGCCCGGATGAAAGCCTGATCAAGGCGTTTGGGACGATTATCACCGATGAGTCGCTGGATCTGGCGGTAAAAGCCGAGATGCTGTCATTGCCATCAGAAGCGTCCCTGGCGGAACAGGCGATTGAGGTTTACCCGCAGTTTATTCATCAGGCACGCCTGACTGTCAAGAATGCGATTGCATCTGCGCACCGTGAGTCGCTGGAAACTCTGTGGCGCTCTTTAAGCATCAATAAGCCTTACCGACCTGAGGCGGAAGATATTGCTGAACGCACATTGAAAAATATCAGTCTGTCCTATCTGACCAGTCTGGATGATAAAGGCATGTTGGCGCTGGCGGAGCAGCAGTATCACGGCGCGTCCAATATGACCGATCGTTTTGCGGCACTGGCCAGTATCGTTAATGCGGGCTGTCAGGATCGGGAGCTGATTGAGGAAGTGCTGGCGGATTTCCTGGAACGTTATCAGGACGATACCAATGTCATGGACCAGTGGCTGTCGGTACAGGCCGCCAGCCCATCACTGGGAACCCTGGAACATATTCTGGCACTGATGCAGCATGAGATTTTTGATGCCACCAGTCCTAACAAGCTGCGTTCTGTGCTGGGTGGTTTTGCCGGCAATATGAAGCAGTTTCACCGTGTGGATGGCCTGGGGTATGAGTTTCTGACGGATCAGCTGCTGGATCTTGATAAGAAAAACCCGCAGATTGCTGCACGGCTGATGACGCCTTTAACCCGCTGGCGTAAATTTGAGCCTGGCTGCCGTAAACGTATGCGTAAGGCACTGGAGAGAATTAAAGCAACGCCCGGCCTTTCTTCTGATGTTTATGAAGTGGTCACCAAGAGCCTCTGATGTTTCGTTGTAAGCCGGCTTCCTGAATAAGGTGCCGGTTCAGGTGCTGTCCTGAAATAATTTCCACATTTCTGAGTTTCAAGACTACGTTCGTCCTGAGCCTGTCTAAGGGCGTGAGCTTCGGCCTCTTGTATTGTGCCAATCACCCTTCGACAAGCCTCAGGATGAACGGAGATCGAGTTCAAAATGTGGAAATTATTTCGGGACAATTCCTTACCCTGCTGGTGATTGATATTCAGGTGATTCAGGATCTGGCGATTACTGCCAGTATCGGGGTTGCGACCATCATTTTAACCAACCTGGTTCTGCTGCCTGTGCTGATGTCGTTTATCACAGTCAGCAAACGCTCCGTTGACCATGCCAGAAAAAGCCAGCAGCAGGAGTCCCGGGTCTGGCAAGTGGTCGCCAAACTGGCCAGCCCGAAGGTGATGCCGGTGTCTATTCTGATTGCCCTGCTGGGCTTTGCTGCGGGTGCTTACCAGGCAACTGACCTGAAAATTGGTGATCTTGACCCCGGTGCCCCGGAGTTTCATCCGGACTCCCGTTACAACCTGGATAACCTGTTTATTAATAGCCATTACGCCACCAGTGCCGATCTGTTCATCACCTATCTGGAAACTCAGCCCGAAGGTTGTAGCCGTTATCCGGTGATGGATGCCATCGACCGATATATGTGGCATATGGAGAATGTGCCGGGGGTTCAGTCTGCGCTCTCGCTGGTCACCGTGTCCAAGCAGGTGATTAAAGGGCTGAATGAAGGAAGTCTGAAATGGCAAAGCCTCTCCCGTAACCCTTATGTGCTGAACAACTCGGTGGGGAATGCGGCTGCACTGTTTAATGCCGACTGTTCCAGTGCGCCGATTATCCTGTTCCTGGATGATCACAAGGCTGAAACACTGGAGCGGGTGGTTCAGGCGACTCAAGCGTTTGCTGCTATCAATAACACCGAAGAGTTCCAGTTTGTGATGGCCAGCGGTAATGCCGGAGTAGAAGCGGCCATCAATGAGATTATTGCCCAGGCGCAGAATAAAATGCTGTTCTGGGTGTATGTGGTGGTCAGTATTCTCTGCCTGATTACCTTCCGTTCAGTGAAAGCGGTGCTCTGCATTATTATTCCACTGGGGCTGACTTCGGTGCTCTGTCAGGCGCTGATGTCTTACCTGGGGATCGGTGTAAAAGTGGCGACCCTGCCGGTTATTGCCTTGGGTGTGGGGATTGGCGTGGATTATGGAATATATATCTACAGTCGTTTAGAGAGTTTTATGAGGCAGGGTATGTCTCTGGAAGAAGCCTATTACGCAACGCTGAAAATAACCGGTAAAGCTGTCACCTTTACCGGGGTGACACTGGCCATTGGGGTGGGTACCTGGATCTTCTCGCCGCTGAAATTTCAGGCGGATATGGGGATTTTGCTGACCTTTATGTTTGTCTGGAATATGGTCGGGGCTATTTGGTTGTTGCCTGCTTTGGCCAGGTTGTTGTTGGTGCCTCGGGTTGGGGGAGGGGTTTTGGCTGAAACATGAAAAAGTTGGCAGTGGGCAGTGGGTAGGTTTTTTATGGGGGGTGTTTTTATTGGGAAGTTACTTGTTGGTGGTTCATTACTTTTCAAACTGTAACAAATGTATTAATATCCGCTAACGAAAAGTCACACGACATTCGCACAATAATAAAAATGCACCTTGAGTTGTGCCTGAAGGGAAGTACTAATGAAAAAAATCAATCAATCCCTCTTTGCCCTGTCGACACTGACACTGGCCATGCAGGCTGGTGCAGCTGGTTTTGCCCTGAATGAATCTTCAGCGGCTGCTGCTGGTACTGCTTATGCGGGGCGGGGTTCTAATGCGCAAGATGCGTCCATTTTGGCGGCTAACCCTGCGGGTATTGCTTTGCTGGAACAGCGGCAGGTGACTGTGGGTGGCGGTGTGGTTGTGCCAAAAGGTGATTTTAAGGGTACAGGTACCACTCCTTTAGGACCTAATAGCAGTAGTAACGATGAGTTTTTGAATACTTCTGTGATCCCATTTGGCTATTTCTCCATGCCTGTGGATGATCAGCTCTCGTTTGGCTTCGGTATATATGCGCCATTTGGTTCGTCCACAGATTATGATGACGACTGGGCAGGGAAATATTTTGCCGATGAAACTCAAGTTACTATCGTTAATTTCCATCCAACAGTCGCCTATAAGTTTTCTGATCAGCTATCTTTGGGTTTAGGTGTTTTCGCTACCTATGGAGAAGGAGAACTCAGCCGCTTTGTTAACCCTCTTACACCCACTGATAATGTTGTGATCAAAGGTGATGATGTGGCTTATGGCTGGAATATTGGTGCGATTTGGCAGCCACAAGAGTCAACATCCCTGGGTGTTAGCTATAGATCAAGTATTAAGCTGAAGCTAAAAGGAGATGCTACTGGAACTGGTTCTATCTGGAATGCTTTAGGAGGTAGTGCAACGGAGAAAGCCAAGCTAGACATAACCTTGCCAGAGACCCTGGAGTTCAGTGCTACCCACGAGCTGGATGACCGGTGGACAGTAATGGCCGGAGCAACATGGACTCGATGGAGCCAGTTTGACAAGCTGGTCATTAGTTCTGATCAAGGAACTGGCCCTGTTTCTGGAGTTGATCCTTCAGATGCAACAGTAATAACATATGTGCCTGAAAACTGGAAAAATGTGTGGGCGTTCGCTGTTGGCGGTAGCTATAAATATGATGATAATCTCACCTTAAAAGCAGGTTATGCATTTGATCAAAGTCCAGTTAAAGATGAGTTCAGAACAGCTCGGATTCCTGATAGTGATCGTAACTGGCTGACACTTGGTGCCAAGTATGAGTTGGGCAATGACTGGACGGTAGATGCTGCTTATGGATATATGTTCGGATCCAAAGTAGAGATTGATGAGAAAAACTATCAATCTAATGGGAGTCCCGCAGGAACCCTGAACCTGAAAGGCGAATACAACAACACCGCCCACGTATTCAGCGCATCGGTAACCAAACGCTTCTAAAACCAAAGGGTCTTGTCTGACCCTGTAAAAGTGATCGTAAAAGAAATGCCCGGCCGTCGTCGGGCATTATTTTTTCTGCGCATGGTGAATTTGTTGACTACTTTGTTGATGTGATAAACCAACAAAAGAAATCCCATGGGGGGTACGAGTGCTAACGAATACACCTGCTTCACTTCAGCTCACCCCGGCGGCGCAGTCACTCCCGTCCAATAGTGAGATTGCCAGTGGCAAACAGGCATCTTCAAGGGCTGAAAAAAATGCTGGTACGTCTTTTTCAGGTCATATAATCAATGATTCCTCAGAGGAATGTTCAGGTACATCGTCGTTAATACCTGGCTCAGATGGTGTTGTTGAAGCAAAGTTGGAAACCCCCAGTGACGAGCCAATAGTTTGCCGTTCTGTTACCCCTGCTGAAGAGCTTTGCAGGAGAATCCGCCTGTTGACTACTTCAGCTTCCAGGCCGTCCACGAGTGCAAATATTTCACTTCCGGATATAAGAGAAGAGGATGCTTATGATCCTCAGTCAGATATGGTACGGAGAAACCATATCCTGGATTTATATGGGAAATACGATTTCCGGACGTTGCGCATTAGCGCAATTCGGCAACAATTGCACCATGCACTGGAACCATTGCTATCGCTGTTGGCTGAGGACAAAAATGTAAACGGCGTCGTCAGGCATAAGGAGGATCCCCTTGTCGTATCCGTCGATATGGGGGCTTATAATCAGGGAAAGCTTCCTTCCTTAGGCCCCCATTTTGCTTCTCTGCTTAGATACGAGGCTGATGATCCCCACTACCCCTATGTATTCTGGGATACTGAAGGTTGCATTACGGTTAAAAACTTGCTTCTGATCCGTTACAGTACGCCGGCTTTTTAATTATCTGTTCCCGTTAAAAAACCTTCTCGTTAAAAGAATAACGCCGCAAAACACCCGCAAACGGTCATTACCAGCAGCAGCTTTTTCAGTGTGTCTGGTTTGGCCTTAATGGCAAATTTTACGGAAAGGTGTGCGCCAATGATATAACCGATGGACAGAACCAGTGCCGGAATCCAGGCCACCTGGTCACGGGCAATAAAGACGACCAAGGCCACTACCGTAAAAGCCAGGGTGCAGACCAGTTTCAGGGCATTGCCACGCACCAGGTCGTAACGGAGAACGCCACATACCGCCGCCAGCAAAATAAAGCCGACACCTGCCTGCACAAAGCCGCCATAGAATCCGGCTATAGTCAGCCCAATCCAGGATTTTGGTGAGTCTGCCACTTTCAATGGCACAGTGCCTTCTGGCGGAACAATCATGGCTGGCCGCAGCACCATAATCAGGCTCATGGTGACCATGGCTCCCAGCAGCATGGGCTTTAATACCCACTCCGGGCTGTAAGACGCGGTCACTGCTCCCGCCAGGCCTCCCGCCAGGGTAGGGATCATCATGGGCAGAATCTCTCCAGTCTCCAGACGGTTATGTTGCCTGAAGCCCAGGGCACCGGTCAGGCTCTGCAGGAAAATGCCCACCCGGTTGCTGGCATTGGCAATATCAGCGGGCATGCCCATGACCATCAGGGCTGGCAGCGTCAGGTTGGAACCGCCTCCCGCCAGTGTGTTGATGATGCCTGCCACTATGCCCAGTGTGATCAGTATTGCGGATGATACTACCGTGACTTCCATAAACCGTTCCTGTTGTCGCTTTTATGTTCGGGAAACCGAAACTCTGTCAATTAAGTAAATCTATTAGAGGTATTCTTTTAATTAATTTTGATGTTCGATGGTTTGGTCGTAATCTTTATCACGTGAAAGGCAAACCTAAACCAGAAAACACTCTCCAAGAGAAGCGAAAAGGAAAATCAAATGACTCAATCTCTGATTAACACTGTGATCAAGCCATTCAAAGCCACTGCTTTCCACAAAGGCGAGTTTATCGATGTGACCGAACAGAGCCTGCTGGGCAAGTGGTCAGTGGTCTTCTTTTACCCGGCTGACTTCACCTTTGTCTGCCCAACCGAACTGGGCGATCTGGCTGACCATTATGAGAAACTACAGTCCCTGGGCGTCGAAGTGTACTCCGTGTCAACGGATACCCACTTCACCCATAAGGCATGGCATGACAGCTCTGAAACCATCAAGAAAATCCAGTTCCCGATGATCGGCGATCCAACCGGCACCATCACCCGCAACTTCGGTGTGATGATTGAAGAAGACGGCCTGGCACTGCGTGGCACCTTTGTAATCAATCCTGAAGGTGAAATCAAGGCCATCGAAACCAACGACCTGGGCATCGGCCGCTCAGCCAAAGACCTGGTGCGTAAGGTACAGGCTGCCCAGTACGTCGCTGAGCATGACGGCGAAGTTTGCCCGGCCGCATGGCAGCCAGGTGAAGAGACTCTGGCACCGTCCCTGGACCTGGTTGGCAAGATCTAAGTAATAGATTACCGCTGATAACCTGCCCGACCTGTTCGGGCAGGCTCAAAGGCTGACCAGGAATAGTGAGTAAACCGTTCAATATTCCTGGTCAGCTTTACAGAGGCTTGTCTGAGAAGCCCGGTCAGAACTAGCCTGATCGAATACAGTAAGAAACCGTTTTTATCATAAACAGGGGGGCGACCATGCTCGACACAAATATGAAAGCCCAGTTACAGAGTTACCTGCAAAACCTGAAAACAGCCGTTGAACTTATGGTATTTCTGGACGACAGCGGTAAGTCAGCGGAAATGGCCTCCCTGGCCAACGACATTGCCAGCCTGTCTGACAAGGTATCTGTCACCAAAGCAGACAACAGCAATGAGCGCAAACCCTCGATGCTGGTTCGCTCGGCGGCAACGGGCAGTGAAATTCGCTTTGCCGGCCTGCCCATGGGCCATGAGTTTACTTCCCTGGTACTGGCGCTGCTGCACAGTGGTGGTCACCCCATTAAGGTGGATGATTCTGTGGCAGAGCAGGTAAAAGCACTGGAAGGTAACTACCGCTTTGAAACTTACGTTTCCCTCAGCTGTCAGAACTGCCCGGATGTGGTGCAGGCGCTGAACATCATGTCAGCCCTGAATCCCAGCATCACCAATGTGATGATCGATGGTGCTTTGTTCCCGAACGAAGTGGACGAACGGAAAATCATGGCCGTACCCTCGGTTTACCTGAACGGTGAACTGTTTGCCCAGGGACGTATATCTGTGCAGGAAATCCTGAACAAACTGGATACCGGGGCTGCCCGGCGTCAGGCAGAAGCGATCTCGGAAAAAGCACCGTTTGATGTGCTGGTGGTTGGCGGTGGCCCTGCCGGTGCCTCTGCTGCCATCTACAGTGCCCGAAAAGGCATTCGTACCGGTATTGTGGCGGACCGTTTCGGTGGTCAGGTGATGGATACTGTTGGTATTGAAAACTTTATCTCCGTTAAGGCGACGGAAGGCCCTAAACTGGCCGCAAGCCTGGAAGAACATGTCCGCGACTATGATGTGGATATCATGACTCAACAGCGTGCCAGCCGGATTGTGGCGGCGGAGCAGGCCGGTGATCTGATGCAGGTTGAGCTGGAAAGTGGGGCAACATTGCACAGTCGCTCACTGGTTATCGCTACCGGTGCCCGCTGGCGGGAAATGAACGTGCCTGGTGAGCAGGAATATCGGGGTAAAGGCGTCGCCTATTGCCCACACTGTGATGGCCCGCTGTTCAAAGGGAAAAAAGTCGCCGTCATTGGTGGTGGTAACTCCGGTATTGAAGCAGCAATCGATCTGGCAGGTATTGTTGAACATGTCACCGTTCTGGAGTTCGACAGCAAACTGAGAGCAGACGAAGTGCTGCAACGCAAGGCCCGCTCCATGGGTAATATCGATATCATTACTGAAGCACTGACCACTGAAGTGCTGGGCGATGGTGAGCAAGTGACCGGGCTGCGTTACACCGACCGGGCAACGGATAACAGCAATACAATTGAGTTGTCGGGTATCTTTGTCCAGATCGGTCTGGTTCCCAACGCCGAGTTCCTCAAGGGCACCCTGGAGTTAAGCCCGCGTGGTGAGATTATCACCGGTGCCCAGGGGGAGACTTCTCTGCCCGGCGTGTTTGCCGCCGGTGATGTCACCACCGCACCTTACAAACAGATCATTATTGCCATGGGTGGTGGTGCAAATGCGGCGTTGGGTGCCTTTGATTACCTGATCCGGACGCCAGAGCCACAGCAGCAGAAAGCGGCTTGATTTGTCGGTGCTTTGATTAGGTGGCATAAAACTTTAGTTTTTGACCAAACAGACCTCGGTAACAATACTCCACGTGTTGTATAACCGAGGTCTTTTTTATGTAACGCAGAAAACTCGGGAAATCCAGGGATAACAATATTCATTTCGACGACAAATAAACAACCCTATTTTGATTGGCCAACCTTGTTTCCCACGGTTATGTATTTCAGGGCTTTTTCACATCGTCAAACTGTTGAGCGGCCTTATCGAGGGAGTATACCCCGGCAAATTCTTCATTCATTTTCTCGATGATATATCTGGATTTGCATACGATCAGAGCATCAGCGAAACCAGCTTCTTTTCCTTTGATGTCTTTGGCTTTTTTGTAGGTATTGAGAGCTTTCCATACAACCGGACCGTTTTCAAAAACAATGGACGGTTCATGGAATAAGTGCAAGATTGTTTTCACTATCTCTTTTTTTTCAGCTGATATTTTCGGCCTGCTAATGTCCAGACGGTTTCAACAAGAACGGCATCCGATACAAGAATACGCCAATTCCCCTTGCACTGGTGGAAAATAGTACTGAGGGAGATGGTTTCAGAGCTATCTTTCACTTAGCGATATCAAACGCTTTCAACCACAGCAGGCGACCAATGCCCCGACAGCCTTTATCGATTTTATGGTCAGAATCCAGAGTTTCGAACGATGCTATATTGGCGTCGTTAAAGCCAACACCATTATCTGTAGCTTTTAATGATTTCCTGCTCAGCTTCTTTCGCAGGGTGCATCTGCTGCTGAGGGTTACGGATAATCTCAAGGGTAATCTGGCCGGTTGTTCACCGGTTGGCTTCTTCAAGGGACTGGATTGAGTTAACAACGGCTTCAAAAACTGGCAACAGGCCGTGGGACTTAGGTAAATTGGTGTTGCGCAATCTTCCGGCAAGATTGGTATGAAGACTTATTGGCAGCACTCCTTTGGAAGAAACAGCCTGCATCGTTGTTTCTTTTTGTCAGATCATGTCAGACAGTACAATTCATGCTCAAAGAGAATAGACCCTATAGCCAGCTATGCATGGTGTGAGGCAATAGCAACTCAATATTTTCATGATTGATCAGTAATGGTCTATGTTTCTTTGGATTATAAAAAAATTATTTCAATTGCATATAAAGGTTATATTGATATGAACATTACAATAGCCAAACAATCCGTTCCAACAAGCCAACCCGATACAACAAGTCAACCCGTTATAACAAGTCAACCCGTTCCAACAAGCCAACACATTCTGCAAAAAGTAAGTGAAAGCCGTGTCAAAAAGGCCGGTAACTGCTTTGCCAATACCGGCTGTGGAGCATTTGTTGGCTGGTTGTGTGCAATCTATTGGGGCGTTAGCTATCCTGCAACCATACTTACTGGGGTATGTGTCGGCTGTTTAGCTACCAGTAGCTCCGAAACAATAACAAAAGTTTATAACAGAGTCATAACTTCAAAAAAACCGGCCGAGCAAGCACCTGAACAGGTTTGAACATTTGTCATGGGTTATTGCACCGGTTGGCCGGTATGCAGTTCGAGACCGCCTGACACCGGCAAGTTAACGCCATTGCAGGAGCGGGACGCATCGGAGGCGAGGAAGTACATGGCCTCGGCCACCTCTTGCGGGGTGCAGATGCGTCCCATCTGGTTGAACTGATTGACGACATCGGCCGGGTTTGCCAGAAACATCGGTGTTGCACAGGCAGAAGGGCAGACATTATTCACCCGAATATTGTACTTGCCATAATCCAGGGCCATTGCCCTGGTCAGATTGACCACCGCTCCTTTTGCCGCATTATAAGCGGCCATGTTGTAGTCACCGTTTAGTCCAGACACCGAAGCGGTATTGACGATAGTACCACCGCCGTTGGCAATCATGGATGGGACAAAGTATTTACTGGTCAGGAAAATTGATTTCACATCCACAGCGAACAGCGTGTACCAGTCCTTGTGAATGGATTTTAGTCAGCACAGTGTCACCTTGAATACAAAAAAAATTACAGTTCATTAGATTTTTTGACGCACGCGTCTAGTATGGTCTTACCTACAGCAAATTGGCTGATGTTATGGACCCAGCAGCGTTCTCTAAAAAATCACCTGACATGTTGTCTAATGTAGTTAACTCATCCGGAGCTGTCGGCACTCGTACTGCCAGTGTACCGGAAGCCAGAAATGCGGCAGTTTATGGCAGGTTTTCCATAGCACGAACTACTGATGTGCAGCCATTCCATTGCGTGGATAGTTTAATTCCCATGGTGTCACAGGTAAGGGAGCTTTCCCCTCCGTACATGTTTGGTTGCGGAGTTTCAAGTGTCGATAATATACCAAGGAATTTGTCCCTGTATCCTCATTATGCCATGGCCCCGGCGCTTGACCATTATCGCCTGGGAGAACAGGCAGGATTTGATATGAGCTCTGTTTACCGGCCACCTTATCGGACTGCTACTTCCACCCGGGTAGTGGGTGTGGGTGGGGAGCCTGGTCCGTCAGTTTCTGCTGATACGATAAAGAGCAAAGCTGCTACGATAAAGAGCAAAGCTGATACGAGCGAAATGGATGCACAGCCAGCAGAACCTGAGTTTCATGCACCTAGATTGCGGACCACGTTTCAGGATTGGCAGCTTCAGAAACTTAATACTGCTTTTCAACGCAACAAGTATTTAACAACGTTTCAAAAGGGTACATTGGCTTTAAAGTTGGGTGTAAAAGAATCACAGGTGCAAACATGGTTTCAGAATAAAAGATCGGCCATCAAAAAGCAGACCTCTTCGGTCATAAAAAGCAAAAGCGCTCGATCTGTCAGGGCGTCGAAAGCAGCTGCTTCCCGGGCCCTTTCGACGAAGCAGCCAGTTTCTTCAGTATCACGGCAGGAAGTTGGTGCTCAGCATAGATATGCATTACTGCGCGAGAGTAAAGTAATCAGCACGGCTATGGCTCAATCATCAGCTGAAGCGTTGCAGATAATTTCAGCGAATCTCAAAGATACTCCTCAGGCACAATCTCCTCTTTCAGCTGCTCACTACAGTCCATCCGGTAGTCCCGGGCCCGGACTTCCTGCAACTTCTCCAAGGATTGAATTAACGGATGCCGAAGATGAGTCAGATTCTTCCACCTCAACTGAAACATAAGCTGGCAACTAAACGTCAACAGGCTTTACAGAATAACTTCTACCTGTTGACTGGATTTTTTGATTCTTGTGTCTTTTACCTATAACTAACTGGCTGATTTCATGGACCCTGCATTGCTTTCCCCCGACCAATCTTGCACACCGTTGCCTGGCGCAGTTCGCGCATCTGAAAATGAACACCCTCGTTCAGCCTCTGAACCAAAACCTGGAAATGTGACTTTCTGCGGCAGGTTTGCTGCAGCCCATCGGGATACTGAGCCAGTTTATTCCGGGCAAGAACCAGTTTGTTCTGTGGATGGATTATTACCCTGGACGTCACAGGCAAGGGACTTTTTTCCGCCGGATAGATTTGGCATGGGGGTTGCCTGTATTGGTAATGTGTCAAGGAATATTTCCCTGTTTGACCAGCCTGCCATGGCATCAGCTCTTCCCCCTTATCACAATAGGCATCAGGGACTGGCTGGGCCAGGTATGAGTTCTGGTCCCGTGCCTTCTGACCGGGCCGTTATTTCCACCAGAACAGAGGATGATCTGGCAGGAAGTTGCCAATCAGTTCCTTCAGGGAAGATAACAAGCAAAGCTGATACGAGTGAATCACATCCCCAGCAGGCAAGCACGGCACTTGCAGTACCCAGAAAACGATTATATGTGCCTGAATGGAAAGCTAAACAACTTGATAAGGTATTTCAACGCAGTGCTTATGTCACACTCCAGGAACGAGCTTTTCTGGCCGCAGAGCTGGATATGACAGAAGAGGAGGTTCGATTATGGTTTCAAAATAAAAGAACGAGTATTAAAAGGCGATGTTTGTCGGATAGTCTAAGAAACAGCGCTCAAAATATGATGCCGTCAAGAGCGGTTTCACGGGCCGTGGGGGATCAGCAGCAAAGTGTTTCATTGCCCTGGCATGGGATTGGTGAGAATAAGGAATATAAATTAATTTGTGAGAGGTATGTAATCACCAGTACTGTGGCTAAATCACCAGTTACAGCGTTGCAAGAGATGTTAATAGACATCGAAAGAAATCCCACGGTACGATTTTCCCGTTCAATTGCTAATTACTGCCAATCCAGGCTTCCTCAACCTGAACCCCCTGCAACGAGTTCAAATATTGCTCCGGGGGAATGAATAAGGTTGGCAATAAGCCATCTGTGGGCTTATCCATGACCGGCGACTGTAAAGGGAGCACCTGATTGCTGATAGCCATCTGACCTTTCTCACTGAATCAAGGTAAGATAGCACTATCTTCATTTTCCACAATCTTCACAATGGCATCAGGGCAAAAAGGGTTTCTTTTAAGTCTGCAGAGTTCAGACCGGCGTGATCAGACGAAAATGGTCTTCTGGGTAGTGACCGATGGGCAACCGGTATGTCTGGTGATAGATAACGAGCTGGCCGTCTTTTTTCTGCCAATGTCTGCTTTTCAGCAGGCTGAAGCGTTAAGTAGTTGGTTAACTACTTACTGCTCCATGCTCAGATAACCTTTACCTTCCTGCCGTTTGTTAATATGGATTTTGACAACATCATCACCTCACAGACCAGTCTGTTTTAAAGTGCCAGTTTGAGCTTTCACCGGTAGGTGTCTATGTTCTGGGGAGTCCATTTTATTTCCCTGGGGTGCTGGTTTCATGCCCAATCTTGCTGATTTCCTGTTCCGGAGCGCTGCTGTTTATCCCGATAAAACCGCCATTGTTGCGGGTGAACGGCGTATCAGTTATCAGGTATTAAAAGATACGGCAGCCACTATTGGTCAGGGGTTGCAGCAAACAGGTATCCGGCCCGGTGACCGGGTGGCGGTCAGTTGCCCGAATATTCCCCAATTCATGATGGTTTATTACGGTATTCTCAGTGCCGGTGCGGTTGTGGTGCCATTGAATATTCTGCTAAAGCCAAAAGAGATCGCCTATCATCTTACCGACAGTCAGGCCGTCGCCTATCTGTGTTTTCAAGGTTCGGATGAACTGCCATTGGGACAGTTTGGGCTTGAAGCCTGTCAACGGGTGAGCAGCTGTGAACACTTTTTTGTTATTACCGCAGACCTGAACCAGGATGAGTGGCGAGGTGAGTCCACGCTATCTGCATTGCTATCCGGCGGCTCAATGGCCGACCCGCAGGACAGGGCCCCGGAAGATACTGCCGCCATTCTCTACACGTCCGGCACCACCGGACGGCCAAAAGGTGCTGAGCTCACTCACTATAACCTGTCGATGAATGCACTTATCTGTTCGGCCTTATTGATGACCGGTGTGAATGATAGTCATCTGGTGGTTTTGCCGTTGTTCCATAGTTTTGCCCAGACGGCCCATATGCTCCATGCCGTGGCATCAGCATCCACCATGGTGTTGATGGTTCGTTTCGAGGCATTGACAACCCTGAAGCTGCTGGCGCAGGAGCAGATCAGCTATTTCGCTGGTGTACCCACCATGTATATTGCCCTGAATGGTGCGCAGGCGGAGTTGTCTGCCGGTGAACGACAGGCCATTACCGATACGTTGCGGTTGTGTGTCAGTGGTGGTGGCCCTATGCCTGTGGATGTTTTGCAGGCATTTGAGGGCAATTTCAACGTCACCCTGCTTGAAGGTTATGGTCTCTCGGAGACGTCGCCGGTCGTCTGTTTCAATACTCTGGATCAGGCACGCATTCCCGGCTCTATTGGACGACCAATCCCTGGTGTGGCACTGAAAGTGGTTGACGATGAGGGAAACGATCTGCCCTTTGGTCAGGATGGTGAGCTGGTCATTCGCGGCCACAACGTGATGAAAGGGTACTTTAACAAACCGGAACAGACGGCAGCGGTGTTGCAAGATGGCTGGTTTCGCACCGGCGATATTGCCCGCCGTGATGAAGCGGGTAACTACTACATAGTAGATCGGAAGAAAGACCTGATTATACGTGGTGGTTTTAATGTTTACCCCCGTGAGGTTGAGGAGGTGTTGCTGGCTCATCCCGATATTATGCAGGCGGCAGTCATCGGGGTACCTGATGATTATTACGTTGAAGAGATTATGGCGTGCCTGATCCTGCACGAAGGTTGTGAGCTGTCGCCGGAATTGGTGAAGACCTGGGCACGGCAACAGCTTGGGGACTACAAATACCCGCGCTATGTACGAATTTTTCAGGAATTCCCGCTCAGTGCCACGGGTAAAGTATTAAAGAGAGCGTTGCGAGAGCAGGTGAAGGGAGAGCATAAAGGGCAGTAGTCTTCTTTGTATTGACGGTTTTTTATGGCAATGGGTCGGTTTGTCTTATTAACCTTTCGCTATTTGGTAGTTGCTGATTTAAATACCGGGGTAGGACTGACGGACGATTTCTGTGAAAATAGCCGGTTTTTCATCACAGCTCCCAAGAATCCATGCCCATACCGAAAACCGCACCGGACCTTTTCTCCTATCCCAAGTACTGGGCTGAATGCTATGGTACGTCGCCCTGGTTGCCCATGTCCCGTAAAGAGATGGATGCGCTTGGCTGGGATTCCTGCGACATTATTATTGTGACCGGCGACGCTTATGTGGACCACCCCAGCTTTGGTATGGCAGTGATTGGCCGTTTCCTGGAATCCCAGGGTTTTCGGGTTGGGATTATTGCGCAGCCGGACTGGAGCAACCCGGAAGATTTCAAACGGCTGGGCAAGCCGAACCTGTTTTTCGGTGTGACTGGCGGCAACATGGACTCCATGATTAACCGCTACACCGCCGACCTGAAAGTGCGTAATGACGATGCCTATACGCCGAACGCAGAGCCCGGCAAGCGACCGGACCGGTCGGTGATCGTCTATAGCCAGCGCTGTAAGGAAGCATACAGTGATGTTCCGGTGGTGCTTGGTGGTATTGAAGCCAGTTTGCGTCGTATAGCCCAGTATGATTACTGGAGTGATGAAGTGCGTCGTTCCGTATTGATCGATGCCACCGCTGATATTCTGCTTTATGGTAATGCCGAGCGGGCGCTGGCCGAAGTGGCGGATCGATTGGCAAAAGGCATGACCATTCGGGAGATTGATGATATCCGGGGCACCGTGGTGATCAAACCGGCGGTGCCTTCCGGCTGGACCGAGATTGATTCATCACGGATTGACTGGCCCCGGGACATTCAGTCCCTGGAAGAAGCTTATGGCCTCAGTCCTTATGCTGAGGTTGAAGAGACGGTTTGTGATAGCAAAACCGGCAGCTCGTCGGAGTCAGCGGGTGATAATGACGTGCAGCCGGTACGCATAATCCCCATGCCTCTGCATCGCAATCAGCCGCTGGACCCGGCATCCACCTGCATACGGTTGCCATCCTTTGACAAGGTGCGCAAAGACCCGGTGCTTTATGCCCATGCTTCCCGGGTACTGCACCAGGAATCCAACCCCCATAATGCCCGGGTGCTGGTACAGAAGCACGGCAGCCGTGAACTCTGGGTGAACCCGCCACCCATCCCCCTGGCCACCCCTGAGATTGACGGTGTGTTTGGCCTGTTTTACCAGCGTCGTCCACACCCGTCTTATGGCAATGCCAATATTCCGGCCTACGAGATGATCAAAACCTCGGTCAATATCATGCGTGGCTGCTTTGGAGGGTGTTCTTTCTGCTCCATTACTGAGCATGAAGGCCGTATTATCCAGAGTCGCTCCCATGAATCGGTGATTGCCGAACTGGAAGATATTCGGGAAAAAGTACCGGGCTTTACCGGGCAGATATCCGACCTGGGTGGTCCAACCGCCAATATGTACTATCTCAATTGCAAGGATGACAAGATTCAGGCCAGTTGTCGTCGACTTTCCTGTGTCTTTCCGGGGATTTGTAAAAACCTGAAAACCTCCCATAAGAAGACCACAGAGCTTTATCGGAAAGCCCGTGCCCTGCCGGGTATCAGGAAAATTGCCATTGCCTCTGGCCTGCGTTATGACCTGGCGGTGGAAGATCCGGAATATGTGGAAGAGCTGGTGACGCACCATGTCGGTGGCTATTTAAAGATTGCCCCGGAACATACGGAAAAAGGCACCCTCGATCTGATGATGAAGCCGGGGATGGGCACCTATGACGCCTTTAAAAAGATGTTTGAACACTTCTCGCAAAAGGCAGGTAAAAAGCAGTATCTGATTCCTTACTTTATTGCCGCTCACCCCGGCTGTGAAGATGAAGATATGCTGAACCTTTCTTTATGGCTGAAGAAAAACAAGTTCCGTGTGGATCAGGTGCAGACATTTTATCCATCACCCATGTCGCTGGCCACGGCCATGTATCATGCCCAAAAGAATCCGTTGAAGCGGGTCAGCTATAAAAGCCCCCGTTTGTATACGCCAAGAACATTGGATCAGCGTCGTTTGCAAAAGGCCTTTCTCCGTTACCATGATGCGAAAAACTGGCCATTCCTGCGTCAGGCCCTGCGGGATATGAATCGTTCCGACCTGATTGGTTCCGGTAAGCATCAATTGATTCCGGAAGAGGAAAACAAGGGGCAGAGAAGATCTGGCCAGCGGGTACAATCGCAGGGTGATTTCCAGAAAGCCCGGGGCGGTCAGTGGGATAATCGCCATTCCAGAACATCAAAGAGTCCATCATCCCGGCAGAAAAAAGGTCGGGGCAGGTAAACTGAATGACCGTTTAAATATCTCCCTGGCATTGAAACCGTGTAGACATTAAAGAATTCATAGCAGAAAACCAGTTAACTACTTACTGTACTCCGCTTGCTTGAAATTCTCACCGGGCAGTAGTGGCACTCCGCCGGGTCTTTGAACTTCTCCTGAGGATTTTCTGACTCTGAAAATCCTGCACATCAGTATGTGACCAACGTCGTACTTTATGTGACTTTTTGAACATAGGCATAACGTCTTTAAGCATTCTGAGCTATGTTGTTCACAGAGAATTTGAATCAGCAAATAAATATTGGTGTTTATATCTTATTCGCTGATTTACACGACACAGGATGTTTTTGAGAAAAAGCGTTCGAAGTATTGATGAGGCAGTAATGTTGATACAGCCACCGACCGTGCCCAGAGGCGGCACTGCCAGCGACTCCCGACTTACAACAATACCGTCTACAGAGCCACAGGGACGATGGGGCAGTTTGGATGTATCCAGGGAGTCAGGGGTAGTACCGTTTTTAACGCGGGACGGAACCCAGGAAAACGACAACGATAAAATAAAAGACACACAACAGAACTCATCGCAGCAGCATCGTAAACCGACAAGCACAGCGCCCGGGTCTGGTCATCTGCCCAATGCGGCGGCGGTGCTGGGTGCGCTGTCCGGCCTTGCTGCTGTCGGCCTGGCAGCATCGGCCACCCGTGACAGCGACTCGTCAATTCCAGTGGCGAATGCCACAACCCTGGGCAAGATTGGCCGTGACCCGAACTATCCACTCACTGGCACTTACCGGCAAACTGTTCCGTGTATTGATGGTAGCCAATTGCAATCCATCGGTAATGAGACCCATCCGTTTACCGGCATCTTCCATGGCGAAAATGGTACCATCGGTAATCTCAGACATTGTCTGATAAAAACCCTGGCCGGTGAAGGCCGTGTCGATCTCCTGCGCTTGACTAATGCCAATATAACGTCCACGTGTCCGACCGCAGTGGTGGCCTGTGAAATTTCTGAAAATGCCACGATCAGTAATATCCGGGTTGAAAATGCTCATGTAAGTACTTCGGGCCCTAAAGCCCATGGGGGAGTTGTAGCAGGCATTGCCAAAGGAAAGGTTGACAACACCATGGCGGTGAATTGCACGGTTCGAACTTCAGGCAAGCTTGCCCATGGGGGAGTTGTAGCAGGCATTGCCAAAGGAAAGGTTGACAACACCATGGCGGTGAATTGCACGGTTCTAACTTCAGGCGAGTCTGCCCATGCCGGTGTCGGTGCAGGAATGGTTGATCACGGAACCTTTGCTGACACCAGGGCAGTGAATTGCAAGGTTCGAACTTCAGGCTGGCGTGCCAATGCCGGTGTCGGTGCAGGAAAGGTCGATGGCGGAACCGTTGCTGACACTAAGGTAGTGAACTGTAACATCACAACCGAAAATTATAGAGCAGACGCAGGTATCGGGGCTGGCCGCGTTATTGATGGCACTGTTGCTAACACGACAGCGGTTGATTGCCGCGTTGAAACCGGGGGCGATGAGGCTTATGCCGCTATTGGAGCTGGACATTTGCGCAGAGGAATCGTTACCTACACCAAGGCACTGAACTCCACAGTCAAAACCTCCTATATATTTGGGAGCGCCGGTATTGGCTCAGGCGTTGTTGAAAATGGAACTGTTGCCGACACGACAGCGGTTGACTGCCACGTTGAAACAGAGGGCCAGAGTGCAAATGCCGCTGTTGGAGCGGGATCTATTAAAGGTCGCAGCCTCGTTGAACGCACCACAGCGTTGAGCTGCACGGTCAAAACCAAAAATTATTTGGGACGTGCAGGCATCGGAGCTGCAATTGCCTATGATGGTGGCACCGTTGCCTGGAGCACAGCGGTAAATTGCAATGTTACAACTGCCGGTGATATTGCCAATGCAGCTATCGGCATAGGAGAGCTTGAAAAGAGTGCAACCGCTGCCAACACCCTGGCAGTGAACAGTAATGTCGCAACGAACGGCACTCGGGCATATGCTGGTATTGGGGCAGGGCGGGTTAATGAGACTAACGGTAATACCGTTACCGATACCACGGCGGTTAATTGCAGGATCGAAGCCCTGGGTCTTGAGGCAAAGGCGGATATCGTCAGTAATCATACCCGGGTTTGTAATACCTCTCTTATCGATATGGTTAACGATAGGGTATTTAACAGTCCTGGTGTCTGTCCGCTGGATCTGGATGATGTGTGTAAACCTGTCGCTCATCCGCTCTCGCTCTTGCTCCCGGATTGCCAACCCAGGCAAGAGTATCTTGACCAGTTAGACATGCTACGCAATTTCAGCAGTGATTTCTTCTCCGTCGAAACCCTGCCCATGGCATCCGCCATCCCCTTTTCCGACTTGCCTTGTCCTGCACCATCGGCCGCCTGTGACAGCGAACCGATTCCGGTGGCAGATGCCGAAACCCTGGGCATGATTGGCCGTAACAAGAGCTATCCACGCATTTGCGATTACCGGCAAACTGTTCCGTGTATTGATGGTAGCCAATTGCAATCCATCGGTAATGAGACCCATCCGTTTACCGGCATCTTCCATGGCGAAAATGGTACCATCAGTAATCTCAGACATTGCCTGATAAAAAAACTGGCCGGTAAAGGCCGTGTCGATCGCCTGCGCTTTACTAATGCTAATATAACGTCCACAGGCCCGGCCGCAGTGGTGGCCTGTAAAGTTTCTGAAAATGCCATGATCAGTAATATCCGGGTTGAAAATGCTCATGTAAGTACTTCGGGTATTCACGCCCATGGGGGGGTTGTTGCAGGCATTGCCGAAAAAAAGGGAAAGGTTGTCAACACCATGGCGGTGAATTGCACGGTTCAAACTTCAGCCGGGTTTGCCAGTGCCGGTGTCGGTGCAGGATGGGTGGTCGATGGCGGAACCGTTGCTGACACCACGGCCGTGAACTGTGACATCATGACCGACGAAGCTTATGGAAACGCGGGTATCGGGGCAGGGCAAGTTTATGCTGGCACTGTTGCTAACACGACAGCGATTGATTGCAACGTTACAACCAGCGGCATACAGGCTTATGCCGCTATTGGAGCGGGGCATGTTTGGGCCGGAGGAAATGTTACCAACACCAGGGCACTGAACTCCATAGTCAAAACCTCCGGTAAACTGGGTGGGAGCGCTGGTATTGGCTCAGGCGATCTTGCAGATGGAACTGTTGCCGACACGAGAGCGGTTCTCTGCCAGGTTGAAACAGTGGGCAAGGGTGCAAATGCCGCTGTTGGAGCGGGAAAAATTTCCCGTGGAAAAGTTACCAACACCAGGGCACTGAACTGCACGGTGGCAACTTCTGGTTATCGTGGCTATGCGGGTATCGGCGGGGGATGGTTTGAAGGTGGCACCGTGACTGGCACCACAGCGGTGAACTGCAATGTTACAGCAACCGGTAGCGATGCCAGCGCGGGTATCGGGGGTGGGAAGGTTAAGAAGGGTACTACTGTTACTAATACCGTGGCAGACAATTGTCACGTCAAAACATTCAAGGAAAATGCCGATGCGGGCATTGGCGCGGGAAATGTTGCTGATGGCACTGTTAACGGCACGACGGCAGTGAGCTGCAATGTCAGAACCTTCAATTCTGGCAAATCTGATATGGGGGCCAATGCCGGTATCGGAGCGGGATCTATTAAAGGTCTTAACAGCGTCGTGGCATACACCACAGCGTTGGACTGCACGGTCGAAACCAGAGATGACGATGGAGCGGCAGGCATCGGAGCCGGAACAGCCTTTGACGGTGGCACCGTTGAATGGAGCACAGCGGTGAATTGCGAGGTTGAAACTTTTGGTGCTGAGGCCCATGCAGCTATCGGCACAGGATACGTTAGAAGGAGTGCAACCGCTGCCAACACCCTGGCAGTGAAAAGTAATGTCACAACGAACGGCACTTGGGCAAATGCTGGTATTGAGGCAGGGCAGGTTCGTGAGTATAGGCGTGCAAAAGTTACCGATACCACGGCGGTTGATTGCAGGATCAAAGCCCTGAGTGATGATGCGACAGCCCGTATCGTCAGTGAGCATTACCAGGTTTGTAATACCTACCTTGACAATAAGCCATTTAACAGCACTACCTGTCCGCTGGATGATGTGTGTGAACCTGTCGCTCGTCCGTTCTCGCTCTTGCTTCCGGATTGCAAACCCAACCCCAAGTATCTTGACCAGTTACGCATGCTAAGCAATCTCAGCAGTGATTTCTTCTCCGTCGAAATCCCGCCCATGGCATCCGACATACCCTTTCCCGACCTGCCTTGTCCTGCACCATTGACCGCGACAGTGGCACCGTCGGCCGCCACAACGGCAGCAGGCAGGGAAGCCGGAGCCGGGGCATCAACCACCATACTTGTTTCAAAACCGGCTTCTTCTGCAACATTGTCCACAGAGATGGTATCGTCAACCACCATACCTGTTTCCGAAACGGCTTCTTCTT
>NZ_PJPV01000083.1 GCF_002864045.1 Endozoicomonas acroporae | reverse complement strand
ATGACGTTGATAGGTTGGGTGTGTAAGTGCTGTGAGGCATTGAGCTAACCAATACTAATGACTCGTGCGGCTTGACCATATAACGCCAAAGCGATTTGCGAATCAGTTGACGGTGGTCAGTGACCAGTTGTCAGTTGGAGCCATACGCAAGAGGGTACAGCAAGAAAGCTTAAATACTGGATTCCAGAGCAAGGACAGCTTATAGCCTACAGCTTAAAGCTTCCGGCTCAAAAGCTTAGCCTGGCGACCATAGAAGGTTAGAACCACCTGATCCCATCCCGAACTCAGCAGTGAAATGACCGATCGCCGATGGTAGTGTGGGGTCTCCCCATGTGAGAGTAGGTCATCGCCAGGCACCATTATTTACCTTGAGTACGTTCAAGGCTGAAAATCCCGATAAAGCAATTTATCGGGATTTTTTTGTTGGCAAGCATGCAGCCAGGTTGTTGTTTAGTAACGAAGGAGTAGGGCAAGAGGTCAGATACTACTGTTTCCAAGGGCTGGCAGATCCGCAGGTTCATGAATCAAACCAAAAGACGATGCGCTCTGCTTTACTCTTTTGTAGCTGGGCCAGGTCCTGAAAATAACCTTCACCCAGAGCCTCTCTGACAGTACGATTAACAAACTCTTCGGGAACATGAGCCGCTTCAATGTTTCTGTCTCGCAAAGGCTTGTCATAGTTATAGGAAGTCAGTTCCTCAACGGATAACCAGGAATGACTGTGTCCATCCGACTCCCAATCAGATCTGGCCTTGACGGAGGGACTGACATCGTTTGGCAGGCCCCGGGGTTGGTCAATCGGATAAGGGGTCACCCTCCGGCCAGTCCATATGCCCCCATTGCCCCAACTGACGAACTGGCCAACATAGTCGTTTCTGAAACGAACACCGGCAAAAAGTGAAAAAACATCATAATCGCGATCGCTGAAAGGTTTATAGTCAGGGATTTCTTCCCATTGCCCAACATTATTTCTGAACTCAGCGTATGCATGTATGTCTGTACCCATAACTATTCAACCTCTGTGGTGATTTACCTCAGTTTTTCATAGTCAGCCGTCGTGTTAAGACGGTTGATACAATGACTTCTCTCCCATCATCTGGCTCATGGACCGGTATGGGAATATACAGGATGGCTAGGTGTAAGCTTTTACAGACACACCTGCGCATACTGATAATAATGTTTTCTGATAATTGGCCGTTGGCTGTTTTTCCGTCATTCAGACTTTCTGAACAAAAAAAAGTTTCAGACCATAGGCCTGATGAGCCAGATCGGTATTTTTCGAGAACAAAACGCAAAAGCTCTCAAGTTTCTTTAAGACCATGCATTACAAACCTGTACTATACGTCATTGGACTATTATTGATGACGCTGGCGGCACTGATGTGTATCCCGCTGTTTACCAATATTTTTTTTAATACGCCTGCTCACTACCTGGCTTTCACACTGTCGCCACTGCTGACTTTTGTCGTGGGTGGTATCTTATGCTGGTCGTGCAAAACAGAAGTCTTTGGATTCCGGTCCAGGGAGGTTTTCCTGCTGACCAACTCAAGCTGGATATTGGTCAGTGTGTTTGGTGCGCTGCCGTTTATTTTTGAAACAGAAATCAGTTTTACCGATGCATTCTTTGAAACCATGTCAGGCATTACCACCACGGGCTCTACGGTGCTGGTCGGTCTGGATAATATGAATCCGGGTATTTTGATGTGGCGCTCAGTACTTCAATGGTTGGGGGGGATTGGCTTTATTGTCATGGCGGTTGCGGTTCTGCCTTTTCTTAAGGTGGGTGGTATGCGTCTGTTTCAGAGTGAGTCTTCCGACTGGTCGGAAAAAGTAATGCCCCGATCCGGTGTGATTGCCAAGCGGATCGTTCAGATATACCTGGGGTTGAGCGCATTGTGTGCCATGGTCTATTACATGGGAGGAATGACGGCTTTTGAAGCCATCAACCACGCCATGGCAACGCTCTCAACCGGCGGTTTCTCCACCTCGGATGCATCAATGGCGCATTTTGACAACCCTGCCATCCACTGGACTGGCACCATCTTTATGTTGGTGGGCAGTCTTCCCTTTGTTCTGTTGGTAAGATTTCTGTCGGGTAATGCCGAGCCGTTATGGAAAGATTGTCAGGTTCGGGGCTTTCTTAAACTGATTGGGGTTCTCTGGGTCACCATGACAGCCTGGTTAGTGTTGAATTCTGACTACGGCGTTTTTGCTGCACTGACTCTGGTTGCCTTCAATACGACATCTGTCATAAGTACCACTGGCTTTGCCCTTACCGACTACTCAATGTGGGGAGGCTTTGCCGGAGCTTCATTTTTCTTCCTGAGTTTTATTGGCGGTTGTTCAGGCTCTACCACTGGCGGTGTAAAGATCTTTCGCTTCCAGCTGGGGCTGAGGCTACTTAATGTGCAGCTGAAGCTGTTGAGCCACCCCCGGGCCTGCTTCAGCATGAAATACAATGGTCAGCCACTGACCTCTGATATTATTCGCTCATTTGTCGGGTTTACTTTTTTCTTTCTGATGCTGACAGGCATCATCACACTGCTGCTCAGTTTGATGGGGCTGGACTTTATTACCAGCCTGACAGGAGCGGTCACGGCCGTTGCCAACGTTGGGCCGGGGCTTGGAGACATTATTGGTCCTTCCGGTAACTTTGCACCGCTGCCTGATATGGCCAAGTGGGTACTGGCAGCGGGCATGCTGATGGGACGATTGGAGGTCATTACCGTTCTGGTGATGTTTACGTCGGCGTATTGGCGACGATGAGACGCTATCTTTTCGCAAGCGTGATAAAAAGTTTACATAGCAGGCAGTTGAAAAAAACAATACGACCTTTATATTACATGTAATGTTTGTTACATGTAATGGATTGCCGGATCACCTAACGGGTCGGGCAACCCACTGATACAGAGAGTTCATTCATGGCCTTGCGGAAAAACGCTGCATATTATCAGCGACAGTTTCGCTCCAGGATGAGAGAGCAGGGGCTGGTGAAAAAAGAAATCTGGATTTTGCCAGAAAACGCCAGCCTGCTGCGGGACATTGAGCAGCAACTACGGCAAATCGATTCCTATCAACCACCAGGACCTACCATCATGACCCAGTCATCAAGTGTTTGGACGATTCAAAGCTTATACGAAGCGTTGGCTAATGACCCACTGAGTACCAGTGGTAATGCGGTGTTGAACCTGGTGGATGGGACGGAGCCCTGCCTGGAAATCAGTATGGTTGAGTTTGGTGATCTGCCTATCTACCTGACGGTTTCCGGGGAGCAGATTATTGCCGATGCGGTGCTCTGGCCTTTTTCACTGGTCAAGGACCCGGTTGCGTTAAACGATGAGGTTTTGCGTACTCACAAATTATTTCCGCTGTCGACGATCAGTCTGGATCGCTTTCCGGATGGCAATGAGTACTACACCATTTTTGGTGCACTGAGTTCATCGTCTTCACTGCAGAATATCGTGCAGGAAATAGAAACGCTGGCAGCCAATGCCATCAAGGCCACAGAAGCCTATGGGAATCACCTGACTTCTGAGTCAGTGGCTTAATACCATCAAGCATTAAAAACAGGTAAATACCATGAGCATTTGGAGTAAAGTGATGACGGCCCTGAAAGGGGCGACCAACGAAGTCGGTGAAGCGATTGCAGACAGCAATGCTTTGCGTATTCTGGATCAGGAAATTCGTGAGGCGAGTGATCAGCTGCAGCAGTCCAAGACTCAATTGGCTGGCATCATGGCCAAGCAAAAACTCTCCTCACAAAAGTGTGCTGAGTTGAAGGAAAAAGTGGCTGAGTATGAAGGCTACGCCATAAAAGCCCTGGATCAGGGCGATGAATCGCTGGCTACAGACGTTGCCAGTAAGATTGCCGAGTATGAGGCGCAGCTTAATTCAGAACTGGAAATGGAAAAGAGCTTTGCGGGCAGCATCGTCAGCCTGAAAAAGGCCATTACGGATGCAGAAGCCAACCTTCGTCGTCTTAAGCAGCAGGTTGATACGGTTAAAGCGACGGAGTCCGTACAAAAAGCACAGGCTGCCTGTGCCGCCAAACACAGCGGTGTTAACTCAAAAATGGCGACGGCAACGGATTCTCTGGAACGAATCAAACAACGGCAGGCAGAGAGGGCTGCCCAGATGGAAGCGGCCAGTGAACTTTCCGGTGATACTGCTGAGAATGATCTGCAGGCCAAACTCAAAGCGGCGGGTATCACCAGGGGTGATGCTGATGCCTCCAGCGTATTGGAACGTCTGAAGGCTCGTCAGGGTTAGTCATGATGGGGGCGAGGTAAATGCTGTCCCGATGCCGAGAAGAATGAACGCTGAGCCTGTCATCCATTTGCCCCACTGCATGCGTTGCTTGCAGTGGAGTATTTGTTTGCCAACACTGCCAGCAAACAGCCCAACAGCGGCATCAATCGGAAAGGCTACCAGCACAAACGTCAGGCCGAGCATTAAGATATCAATGTGAGCCGAGGGGCTTGACGGATCAATGAATTGTGGAAAAAAAGCCAGAAAAAAAAGAATGACTTTCGGATTCAGCACATCTGTAATCACACCCTGATAAAAAATCTTTTTCAGGGCGGCGTTGGAAATACACTGTTCATTGCTATTCTCACCTTTCGAAAAAAAGAGCGTTCGGATTCCCAGATAACAAAGATAAGCCGCCCCGGCATATTTAATCAGCGAAAAGCCCATGGTGGATGAGGCTATCAGGGCAGACAGTCCGAGAGATGCAATGATAGTATGGATAAGTACACCGGTATGAACACCCAGTGCAGAAATGAATCCGGCCATGGCTCCCTGGGAAAGCCCGCGGGTGGTGATATACAGTAAATCCGGCCCCGGAGCCAGGGCAAGGATCAGGGTCGCTATCAGAAATAGCGCCAGTGATGACTCAGACATAACGCGTTCTCTTTCTATTCGTAGCCATCTGTCAGGGGTTTAAGAGTATAGTCCCGATTTCTCTATCAAGCGTTTCAATGGGTGGTTTGTTTTTATGATCTTTGACTGGTTTAAACGTAAGAAAGAAGACGAAAGCAAGAGCGTTTCTTTACCATCGCCGCTTAATTTGCGGTTGGGAAGTGCGGTTGAATTGGATTTGTTACCTTTCCAGATGATCCGTGAACAGTTGGGATTCACCTTGCCAGAAGGGATTCAGACGATTGAGGCAGCAGGCTTCATTGATTTAGGGGCCGGCGCTTCGCTGTGCCGCTTTTATACGTCGGATGATGGCTTTATTCAGATATCAACAAGTGGCGGTTATGAAACGCAGAACATTGATGACATAAAATTCTTTGTCTTTGCACAAACCCATAATATTGCCAGTGAGAGCGGTGCGAGCCTTTGGGTCAGTGATTCCGGTTTGATTGGTGATAAGCGCTTTGAGCTGAATGAAACAGATTACCGCCGGGTCTGGGATGAGGCAGTTTCCGGTCGGATTGAACCGGTCAATTTCGTGGAAACGGTTCACAGTCGTGATGAGTCGGTAACGGCTTATGATGTAGACCACCTGGCCATGCTCTATCAGCGACAAATCAGTAGCAGTGAGCGTTATGAATATCTCCTGGCGTCCCTTGAGTTCAGCGGTGAGGATGAAGCTACAGCTGTCGTAAGTTTAGGGTTTGATCTTGATATTTCAGCCATGACGATCACTTGACCAATACGGCATGAATGAATTTCCGGTCTGGCAAGGGTATCCTTGTCAGTCAGTTCCAATAATGTTCAGGATGTAACAATATGATCGCCATTACCGACTATTTGGCCGGAGTTCCGCTTTTTCTTGCCTATTTTGCCGTTGCGCTGGTATTAACGGGGATTTATGTCCTGGTTTACACATGGTGTACTCCCCATGAAGAGATGAAATTGATCAGGGCGGATGTGCCGGCTGCTGCCATTGCTTTTGCTGGCAGTTTAATCGGCTTTGTTCTGCCCCTGGCCAGTGTCATTGAAAACTCAATTGACCTGGTGGATATGGCGCTCTGGGGCGGTGTTGCCCTGATTGTTCAGTTGGCTACATTTTTTGGACTAAGACTGTTTATTCCGCAAATCTCAGAGCATATTGCAGACAATAAGCTGGCTTCTGGTATCTGGCTGGGGGGAGTATCAATCGCAGCCGGTTTATTGAACGCTGCCTGTTTGACCTATTAGTACCGGAGTTAAGGGAATAATGAAGCGTTCAAAGAAGTTGCAGCTTGCCATTATGGGAACCGCTCCGTTTGTGCTCAGTGGCTGCACAGATTCCGCCAGAGAAGCGCTGGTTTATAAAGACGTAGCCAGTTGCATCAGTGATGGCGTGATATCCGATTCGGTTTGCCGGTATGAATACAACAAGGCCTGGCAGAACCATCTAATGATGGCACCCAAATACAATGCCGCCTCAGACTGCCAGCAGGACTTCGGCACGACATGCCAGCAACTGGCTTCCGGAGAGTATATTCCAACCATGGAAGGCTTTATGCTTGCCGCAGAGCCTGGCTCGAGCAGAAGCTCTTTTACGGTTATTCCTCTCTATCTTGGTAGTGGTGGTTTTTTCCGGACGGGTAACTACGATAGGGTTGGCAGCAGTTATCAGCAGGGAAAGGTCATCGTCGATAAAAAAGCAACGGCCAAGCCTTCTTTGACCAAGCCTTCAATAAAAAGTACTACTATGAAGCGTGGTGGTTTTGGCAGCCGTTCTGCCGCAAGAGGAAGTTGGGGGGGATAATGCTGCGTATTACCTCTGCGCCAAGAAAAGATTGGATCAGACTGGCGGAGTCCCTTGGGTTTAAGTTCCACACCATTGGTGGGGAAGCCTATTGGAATGAGACTGCTTATTATCAGTTCACCATGAATCAGGTCGAGCAGGATATAGAAGATCCTACCGCAGAGATCCACCAGATGTGTCTGCATCTGGTGGATAAAGCTGTGAATTCAGAACACTTGATGGAGCGTCTGCGAATTCCCCGGTTTTTCTGGGACTATGTACGTGATTCCTGGTTGAGAAGGGATTCCCATCTGTATGGACGAATGGATTTCTCATACGATGGTCAATCACCTGCCAAGTTCTATGAATATAATGCAGACACGCCCACGTCATTATATGAATCCGCTTTTTTTCAGTGGCTCTGGCTGGAGCAGATGGTGGAAGAGAAGAAGCTTCCGCCAGACATCGATCAGTTCAATATCATTCAGGAAATGCTGATTGAAGCATTGGTACTACTGAAAAAGCAGAAGATGGCCGGTGAGCCACTTTACTTCTCTTGCAGCCAAGACTCCGAAGAAGACTATGGAACGGTTGAATACTTCCGTGACTGTGCTGTTCAGGCAGGACTCGGTACACAGTTTATTTACACTGAGAACATCGGTATCAGTCCGGAGGGCCAGTTTACCGACCTGGAAGATAGAACCATTCCCGGAATGTTTAAACTCTACCCTTGGGAGTTTATGTTTGAAGAAGCGTTCGGGAGCTACCTTCCGGGCAGCGATACCTTATTTTTTGAACCTCCGTGGAAGGCCATTCTGTCAAATAAGGCCATCCTTCCCCTTCTGTGGCAGGAATTTAAAGGACACCCTAATCTTTTACCCTGCTATTTCGAGGAGGAAAAACCGGGAGATGACCTGGGAAGTCATTACGTTAAGAAACCGGTTTTTTCCAGAGAAGGTGCAAACATCGCAGTGATGGACGATGGTAAGACGACGGTGACTGTTGATGGGCCCTATGTCGATAGTGGCTATGTTCTACAGAAATATCAGCCTCTGCCGGTATTTGCCGGAAACCATACGCTGATTGGCAGCTGGGTTATTGCTGATCGTCCTGCAGGTATCGGTATAAGGGAAGATAGCTCGGTGATAACCCGGGACAGCTCAAGGTTTGTGCCGCATGTGATCAGGGAGTAGTTAAAAGACCCTGACTTCATAACGGAGCAGGGCCTTTGGTGTCAATTAAAAGTGGATGGATGCGGCAACGTAAGCTTGGCAAGAGTCGTTTACTTTAAGTTTGGTATCCTCAAGCCCCTGCCCCTGGAAATGGTTAGAAATGCCGTTAGTCAGGTATTTTACGCCAGCTTCCAGATCGATATTATCAATCTGATAAATTACGCCTGCCTGGGCACCGTAGGCAAAGCCCCATTTCTTTTTAAAACTGTCTTCAACTGACTTGCCGCCTGAAGTAAAAGACCCACTGGCTTTTGTTTCTGTGGCACCAAGGGTTAAACCAATAAACGGCTGAACATCCCAATCAGGCATAAACAGATAATCGGCAGAAACCAGAAGGTTAAGCTGCTTAATGTCGTGAACTTTAAAATCGACACCGTTAGAGATCCATTGAGCGTCTTTCGGCTTAAGATAACCAGCAGTGAAATAGACTCTGGCCTCGTCATCCATAAAGCCGCCAAGACGAAGCCCGAAAAAGCCAGTATTGTCACTGTCATCAACCGATGAGCCGGAACCGTCAAGCTTTACTTTGGTCTTGGCATAGCCTCCTTCAAGGCCAACAAAAATATCATTATCCGACCAGCCATCATCCCACCCGGTAGCCAGGGCAAATGAAGAAACAGCAGAAACCGCAAGCGCGGTTAATAGTGACGTTATCTTTTTCATGGTTATTCCATATCAAATGTGTGTACAAGAAATTACGAACTTTATCTATGTGCAATAGATCAGGCTCGAAATAAGGAATCGTTGCTAAAGTAGTTTAATTTCTGAGTAAATAAGATAGGACACCTTAAAGTTTGAACTCAGAGTAACTATTAAAAACAGCGTTTCGTTATTAATCAGTGAGTTTATATAGAACACAAATTTGGTTTTTGCCATTTTCATTTAGTGTACTAAGGTACAATTTTTATTAAAAGTGGTTGGTTCTAAAGCATAAACACGGTGAGTTTGAATTAAGAGGCAGGTAAAATTTCTTTTTTGAATTTGATTGTTAAGGTGGATTTTTTGAATATATTTAAATGTTGATAATATCACTTAAACATTTGTGCAATCATATTGTTGTTCAAATAATGTAGAAATTAATATTTGTTTTAATGTTTTTTTAAAATTTCCAGACTAGCATTGATTACGGTTGTTCTGGTTTGTTTCATTATGACTTTTGTTGTGATAATAATAAAAAAGCCACAGAAAAGTGGCTGATATTCATAACTTTGCCTGGATAACAATTGAGCACTATTTAATATGCTTGTCAGCTTCTTTAAAGAAGAGTGCCATATCATTCCATGGCGTTGTCTTTCTGAGAATACGTCTGCAAGTTACGATCGTTTCAAAATAGGGGGTCTGTTTCTTCAGCTCAACCCAGCCGCTGATACCACTGTTTTTCATGATACAACTCGAATTAACTGAATAGAATTAACTGAATAAATTCAGTGATGGGATAACGATGATTTCAGTATATGTCGGTAAAATTATTATAAAAATCAATAATACTTTGTGAGCCTATCAAGTATTCTTATGCCTTGATTCTGTTGATGGAATAGGCTGTACATTAAATGCATATTACGCTTCGTCAGTTGGAAATATTTCGGGCGGTGGCTCAGTACGGAAGGGTGACTGGTGCAGCTGAGAGTTTGCATATTTCCCAACCGGCGGCCAGCATGGCGTTATCGGAACTGGAAAAACACCTGGGACCACTGTTTGACCGTAATCAGGGTGCAGGTTTGAAGATGAATGATTCCGGTCGTGCCCTGCTGCCAAAGGCATCCGAATTGATTGATCGCGCAAAGGAGCTGGAAAACCAGTTTGCCGAGGATGGATCCTATGAGTCGGGTTCTCTGGTTTTGAATGCCAGCTCCACCATAGGCAATAACCTGTTGCCCAAAATGCTTGCCCGATTCCGGGAAAGTTATCCCGGTATCAGAATTGATCTGGAAATTGATAATACCCGCGTCATTGAGCAGCGGCTGCTGGATTTCAACACAGATCTTGCGGTCGTCGAGGGTGTCTGCCTGCATCCGGATATCGAGGTAACCACATGGCTGGAAGATGAGCTGGTGGTTATTTGCAGCCCGGATCATCCATTGGCCAATAAGGGCAATATTCCACTCTCTTCACTGGCCAATGAGTTGTGGGTATTAAGAGAACCGGGCTCGGGTACCCGGGAACTGTTCGATGAGATGATTGCTACTCAGCTGCCGTCGCCTAAGGTTGCCATGGTGCTGAACCGTTCAGAAGCGGTGAAACAGGCGGTCAGTGACGGTGTTGGTATCGCCTGTATTTCAAGTCTGGCGGCAAAGTCCACTCTGGATACCGGGCATATGGCAACGATTGGGGTGACAGGGCTGAACCTGAAGCGTCATTTTTATCTATTGACCCATAAGAGAAAGTACAAAAGTACAGTTTTTACTCAGCTGTGCCAATTCATCCTTGCAAGCAAGCCCTTTGCAAACGTTTGATTTTTATACACAGGGCATTTGATTTCTCAGACGCTGCTTTTACCGGCTAAATGTCAGGGCATATTCCCCTTTCCCTTATACGGCGCGTGCTGACCGGCTGTTCTACCGAATTCTATGTTTTATGACTTTGTGAAATATTAATTGCCAGGTATGGTTTCGGTTGAATATAGGTACTATTACCCATATACTGCGGCCGCTGGGATGTCAGAAATCATCAATCAAATAACAGGTGCTGACATAATCCAACAAAATATTACGCGGTGTGCATGCAATAATCTTTTGCTCCCCCTTTTCCTGATGAAAGCGGGGAAAGATAACTGAGCAGTAGTTAACGGAAGTATGTCAGAAGCAAAAGCCTGGAAGCAGCAGATAGCAATGGGTCGTGATGACTGGTCTGGATTTGCCAGACGCAAGTCCGGTCGTTCTGATCATCGTCAATACATGTGGCTCCAACAGCCACCAGTGCATCGTGTTATTGTCGCCCAGTTGGTGGTATCTGCGGTGCTGGCTCTGGCACTGTTTCCTCTGGGAATCACTTTTACATTGTCTTCGTTTCTGGGAGGACTCTGTTGCTCACTGCCCAATGCGTATTTTGTATGGCGAGCGTTCCGCTATCGTGGCGCACGCTCGGCAAAACTGATTGTCAGCTCATTTTACCGTGGAGAAGCTGGCAAACTGGTACTGACCACAGCGGGTTTTATTCTGGTGTTTACCCTGGTTAAACCGCTGGAACCCCTGGCACTGTTTGGAACGTTTATCATGGTTCAGGCAGTCAGCTGGTTTGCTCCATTGCTGGTGGTTCGTCGGCAGAAGCCAGTCAAGTAATGGTTGGTAGACAACGCCCCGCCCATGGCGGTTGATTGCTGAAAAGTGTTTAAGTGGAAAAGCTGCTTACGGCTTGGTCTGATTTCAGATCAGATATTGAGGGCTTGGCTGCTTTGATATTGACAATGTAATGGATGATTAACAGGATTAGCCATGGCAAATACTGCTACTGAATACATACAGCACCACTTGCAGAATTTGACGTATGGTCAGCTGCCTGCTGGTTATCAGCGAGTTGACGCTTATGGGCAGTCTCAGGGTGTTCTCACCGAGCCAACCTGGACGTTTGCCCTGACTCCCGCTGAAGCCAAAGAGATGGGGTTCTGGGCCATTCATGTAGACAGCATGCTCTGGTCGGTGTTCCTCGGCTTTGTGTTTGTTCTCCTGTTCCGATTTGTTGCCAAAAATGCCACAGCAGGCGTTCCCGGCAAGTTACAAAATGCCATTGAGTCCATTGTCGAATTTGTGGACACCAGCGTTCGCGAATCGTTCCATGGCAAAAACCCACTGATTGCCCCCCTGGCCCTGACCATTTTTGTCTGGATCTTCTTCATGAATCTGATGGACCTGATTCCTGTGGACTGGATTCCCGGTCTGGCAACACTGGCAGGCATTCCCTACATGAAGATCGTGCCATCGACAGACCCGAACATCACCATGTCCATGTCGATCAGCGTCTTCTTCCTGATGCTCTTCTTCTGGATCAAGGTGAAAGGTGTGTCTGGCCTGTTCTCTGATCTGGCTTTACACCCATTCTCCAGCAAGAATCCGCTGGCGAAGGTTATTCTGATTCCTGTCAACCTGCTGCTGGAAACGGTGTCCCTGTTAGCCAAACCCGTTTCCCTGGGGCTGCGACTGTTCGGCAATATGTATGCCGGTGAACTGATATTTATCCTGATTGCCATGATTGGCTGGGCGCAACTGCCACTGCATTTTGGCTGGGCTGTCCTGCACATTCTGGTTATTACTCTTCAGGCTTACATCTTCATGACCCTGACCATTGTTTATCTGAGCAGCGTTCATGAAGAACACTGAGTGAAAGGTAACCGGGCAGCGTATCCTTCAGGAGAGCTGCCCACTGGATAAATTTACTTTAACTAACCACTGAATCTCACAACACACGACCTGAAAAGTCGGGAGGAAATATGGAACTGGTAGTTGGTCTGACAGTAATCAGTGTTGCCATCATGCTGGGTGTAGCGGCGCTGGCAACGGGTATTGGCTTTGCCCTGCTGGGCGGCAAATTCCTGGAAGGGGTTGCCCGTCAGCCGGAAACTGCACCTATGCTGCAAACCAAAATGTTCATCGTTGCGGGTCTGCTGGATGCGATCCCAATGATTGCCGTTGGTATTGCCCTGTTCTTCACCTTTGCTAACCCGTTCGTTGGACTGCTCTAAGCAAAGACGTTAATGCCCGACCAGGTGCCAAGCCACGCAGGTCGGTTCCCCCGGGAGCCGACCTGCGTTGAGAAAAGGCCAGGCTCTGAAAGGAGCCAACGACATTAACTAAAAGAGGTGTTGGCGTGAATTTAAATGCAACTCTGATCGGCCAATCCATCGCTTTTATGTTCTTTGTGTGGTTCTGCATGAAATATGTGTGGCCACCTCTGACCAAAGCGCTGAGTGACCGACAGCAAAAAATAGCCGATGGTCTGGCTGCTGCTGATAAAGCAGAAAAAGACCTGGCTCAGGCCAATGACAAGGTTGCTGACCTGCTGAAAGAAGCAAGAGCTGAAGCCCAGGGCATCATTGAGTCAGCCAACAAGCGCGCAAACCAGATTGTCGATGAAGCCAAAGAGCAGGCCCGTGCTGAAGGTGACCGCCTGAAGGCCGCTGCTGCTGCTGAAATTGAGCAGGACGCTAACCGGGCTCGTGAAGCATTGCGTACGCAGGTGGCAAGCCTCGCTATTGCCGGTGCTGAACGAATTCTGGGTGAACGTCTGGACGAGGCAGCGAACAGCAAGCTGGTTGATGATCTGGCGGCTGAACTTTAAGAGGGCTGGAGATCATGGAATTAACAACCTGTGCCCGTCCCTACGCCAAAGCGGCATTTGAATATGCCCGTGATGCATCACGTTTGAGCGAATGGTCTGACATGCTGTCGCTCTGTGCCAGTGTGACTGCTTATCATAAAGTGGTTGAGCTGCTGTGCAATCCGCAACTGAGTGGTGCGCAACAGGCAGAAACCATTATCGGGCTGTGTCAGGGCGACGGTTCACTGGATCAGCCGTTTGAGAATTACCTTCGGGTGTTGTCAGAACATCGTCGTCTGCAACTGCTGCCTGAAATTGCTGCCCTGTATGCCCGGTTGAGAGCGGAAGAAGAACGTTCCCAGCAGGTGCAGGTGACGTCAGCGTATCCCCTGAGTCAGGAGCAGCAAGATAAACTGGCAGAAAAAATGGCGGCCAGACTTGGACGTTCTGTTCAACTGGTGACCGAGATCGACAGTAGCATTTTAGGTGGCGTTATCGTCAAAGCGGGTGACCTGGTCATTGATGGCAGTCTCCGTGCCCGGCTGGGCAAGCTGGCCGATGCGATGATTTCCTGAGTAATCAATACAGCCTTGAGCTCAACAATAGAGAGTAGGAGGCCGCGGCGCTCATGAGCCCAAAGGTGCAGTTTTTCACTCAGGCTTCTGTCAGGTGCCAACAGCAATAGTGCCCAGGGCGGAATAAGCCATCGGGTTGAGAATCAATAAAACTGTACGTTTGTGGTTAAGTGGGGCAGGTAAGCTATGCAGCAACTGAATCCTTCCGAGATCAGTGACATCATCAAGAGCAGAATCGAGCAGCTTGATGTGTCCAGTGAAGCCCAGAATGAGGGCACGATTGTCAGCGTAACTGACGGTATTGTACGTATTCATGGTCTGGCGGATGCCATGTACGGGGAGATGATCAAGTTCCCGGGCAATGTCTATGGTATGGCACTGAACCTTGAGCGAGACTCTGTCGGTGCAGTGGTCCTGGGTGACTATGGCGATCTGGCTGAAGGCCAGACCGTTCAGTGCACCGGTCGAATTCTTGAAGTACCCGTGGGCAATGAACTGCTCGGGCGCGTGGTCGATGCCCTGGGCAACCCGATTGATGGTAAAGGTGCCCTGCAAACCGGGCAAACCTCTCCCCTGGAAAAAGTAGCACCCGGCGTTATTGCCCGTCAGTCGGTGGATGAGCCGGTGCAAACCGGCTACAAGGCCGTTGACTCCATGGTGCCCATCGGCCGAGGCCAGCGTGAGCTGATCATCGGTGACCGTCAGACCGGTAAAACTGCCCTGGCGATCGACGCCATCATTAACCAGAAAGGCACTGGCGTTAAGTGTGTCTATGTTGCTGTGGGGCAGAAGCAGTCCACCATTGCCAACGTGGTGCGCAAGCTGGAAGAGCACGGTGCCATGGACCACACCATTGTGGTGGCAGCCGGTGCGGCTGATCCGGCGGCCATGCAGTTCCTGGCACCGTTTGCCGGCTGCTCCATGGGTGAATACTTCCGTGACCGTGGTGAAGATGCCCTGATCGTCTACGATGACCTGACCAAACAGGCTTGGGCTTATCGTCAGATTTCCCTGCTGCTCCGTCGTCCACCGGGCCGTGAAGCTTATCCTGGTGATGTCTTCTACCTGCACTCCCGTCTGCTGGAGCGTGCAGCACGGGTGAACGCGGATTACGTTGAGAAGTTCACCAACGGTGAAGTGAAAGGCAAGACCGGTTCCCTGACCGCACTGCCCATCATCGAAACCCAGGCCGGTGACGTATCGGCTTTCGTACCCACCAACGTTATCTCCATTACCGACGGTCAGATCTTCCTGGAAACCGACCTGTTCAACGCCGGTATCCGCCCTGCCATGAACGCCGGTGTCTCGGTATCGCGGGTAGGTGGTGCTGCCCAGACCAAGATCATCAAGAAGCTCGGCGGTGGTATCCGTCTGGCACTGGCCCAGTACCGTGAACTGCAGGCGTTTGCCCAGTTTGCTTCTGACCTGGATGAAGCCACCCGTAAGCAGCTGGAGCATGGTCAGCGGGTTACTGAGCTGATGAAGCAGACCCAGTACGCCCCCATGTCGGTAGCGGAAATGGGACTGGTTATCTTTGCTGCTGAGAAAGGGTTCCTGGCAGATGTGGCCCTGAACAAGATTGGTGACTTTGAAGCCGCCCTGATCAGCTATGCCAATGCAGAGCACAGAGCGCTGATGGCGACCATCAATGAGTCCGGGGACTACAACGGCGAGATTGAAGCAGGCCTTAAAGAAGTCATTGAGAAGTTCAAGGCCACCCAGACCTGGTGATCAGTTGTCAGTGGGCAGTTGTCAGTGGGCAGTGAACAGCCTGACTGGCAACTGGCCACCCATAACTGACCACTGATCACTGACAACTGGAAACTGATTATGGCCGGGGCAAAAGAGATACGGACGCAGATATCGTCCATTAAAAGCACACAGAAAATTACCAGCGCCATGGAAATGGTGGCTGCCAGCAAGATGCGTAAGGCCCAGGAGCGGATGGAAACCAGCCGCCCCTATGCCGAGCGTATTCGTCAGGTGGTAGGACACATCGCCAACGCGAATGCAGAGTACGAACACAGCTTTATGGTTGAGCGTGACGTCAAACGTGTTGGCTTCATTATCGTCTCCACTGACCGTGGTCTCTGCGGTGGCTTGAACATTAACCTGTTCAAGAAGACCGTAGAAAGCATGAAGGCGTGGACTGACCAGGGTGTCGGCATCGACCTCTGTCTGATTGGCAGCAAGGCTGCCGCCTTTTTCCGCAGCTATGGTGGTAACGTCGTGGCAGCCATGGCGCATATTGGGGACTCACCCAACATTGCTGACCTGATTGGCGGGGTCAAAGTGATGCTGGACCGTTACGACGAGGGGCAAATTGACCGACTGTTTGTGGTGCACAACGACTTCGTCAACACCATGACCCAAACGCCGCAAGTGCAGCAACTGCTGCCATTGGTACCGGATGATGACGCGTCCCTGAAGAGACCCTGGGACTACCTGTATGAGCCTGATGCCAAAGAGCTGCTGGATGGTCTGCTGGTGCGTTATATCGAGTCTCAGGTGTTCCAGGCGGTGGTTGAAAATAATGCCTGTGAACAGGCGGCTCGAATGGTGGCCATGAAGAGTGCCACCGATAACGCCGGAAACCTGATTGATGACCTGCAGTTGGTCTACAACAAGGCCCGTCAGGCTGCGATCACACAGGAATTGTCTGAAATTGTCAGCGGTGCTGCGGCTGTTTAAAAGCGTGGCCGTTTAAAAGATTAAGGGGTGAGGAAAGACTATGAGTAGCGGTCGTATCGTACAAATTATCGGTGCCGTCATCGACGTCGAATTCCCACGGGACAGCGTGCCCAAAGTGTATGACGCACTGAATGTTGATGGAAAGGATCTGGTACTGGAAGTTCAGCAGCAGCTGGGTGACGGTGTCGTTCGTTCCATTGCCATGGGCTCTACCGAAGGGGTTGCCCGTGGTTTGAACGTTGCCAACACGGGAGCACCGATTCAGGTGCCAGTGGGTACCAAAACCCTGGGACGTATCATGGACGTTCTGGGTAATCCTATTGATGAAAAAGGTCCCATCGGTGAAGAAGAAAGAGCGGCCATTCACCGGAAGGCACCCAGTTACGCTGACCAGGCCGCCACCAACGAGCTGCTGGAAACCGGGATCAAGGTCATCGACCTGGTTTGCCCATTTGCCAAGGGTGGTAAGGTGGGTCTGTTCGGTGGTGCCGGTGTGGGTAAAACCGTCAACATGATGGAGCTGATCCGTAACATCGCCATCGAGCACTCCGGTTACTCGGTATTTGCCGGTGTCGGTGAGCGTACCCGGGAAGGTAACGACTTCTACCATGAAATGACCGACTCCAACGTTATCGACAAAGTATCGCTGGTGTACGGCCAGATGAACGAGCCACCCGGAAACCGTTTGCGTGTCGCCCTGACCGGTCTGACCATGGCGGAAAAATTCCGTGATGAAGGCCGTGACGTACTGCTGTTTATCGATAACATCTACCGTTACACCCTGGCGGGCACCGAAGTATCAGCACTGCTGGGCCGTATGCCGTCTGCGGTAGGTTACCAGCCAACCCTGGCGGAAGAGATGGGCGTACTGCAGGAGCGTATTACCTCCACCAAGACCGGCTCCATCACTTCTATTCAGGCGGTATACGTACCGGCGGATGACTTGACTGACCCATCCCCGGCCACCACCTTCTCCCACCTGGATGCCACTGTGGTACTCAGCCGTGATATTGCCTCCAAGGGTATCTATCCGGCCATTGACCCACTGGACTCCACCTCCCGTCAGCTGGACCCTCTGGTCATTGGCCAGGAGCACTACGACGTCGCCCGGGGTGTGCAGACGGTACTGCAGCGCTACAAAGAGCTGAAAGACATCATTGCCATTCTGGGTATGGATGAACTGTCTGAAGAAGACAAGCAGACCGTATCCCGCGCCCGTAAGATTGAGCGATTCCTGTCTCAGCCCTTCTTCGTAGCGGAAGTGTTCACCGGCTCTCCGGGTAAATATGTGCCATTGAAAGACACCATTCGTGCCTTCAAGGGCATCCTGGAAGGTGAGTTTGATGCGCTGCCAGAACAGGCTTTCTATATGGTCGGTTCCATTGACGAAGCGGTTGAAAAAGCCAAGTCCATGTAAATCATTCAAGGCGTCAGGGGAAAAGCATTGTGAACCACAAAGTCACAAAGACACCAAGGAAGAACAGGAAAAGCTCTTCTTTGTGCCTTTGTGTCTTTGTGGTTCAGAACGAAGTTGTTTTGAACCAGACCAGTAAAGGAGGTGTCTCATTATGGCATCAACCGTAGATTGTGACATCGTTAGTGCCGAGCAGGAGATCTTCAAAGGTCAGGTAGAGATGTTGATTGCTACCGGCTCCATGGGAGACTTGGGCATTACCCCCGGGCATACTCCGCTGCTGACCGAACTGAGACCCGGACCGATCCGACTCATTACCCAAAGTGGTGAAGAAGAGGTCTTCTACGTGTCCGGTGGCTTCCTGGAAGTTCAGCCAAACCAGGTCAAGATCCTGGCGGATACGGCACTGCGAGCCGACGACATGAATGAAGCGGCGGCTGAAGAAGCCAAGCGTCAGGCAGAAAAAGCTCTGGAACACCAAAGTGGCGAATTCGACTACTCCAGGGCAGCAACCCAACTGGCCGAAGCGGCAGCCCAGCTCAGAACCCTTCAGGCGGTTCGCAAGAAACTGGGCAAATAAGTTCATTTTTGCTGCTGCCAAAGAGCCCTGCTATTGCAGGGTTTTTATGTTTTTACACTATGTCCGGTTAATTGCTGAAGCGTATTGTCATTAGATATGCTTCTCCATCCTGTCGAAACTGGATCTTGAGTACTCCCTGTCAGTTTCGTTATAGTGCCCACCAATTCATTCCCTCCTGTGGACCCAACCCCATGCCGTTAAACCAGCCCTTATTGCCATCCATGCAATACGATGCCGTTATTATTGGAGCAGGGGCTTCCGGGTTGATGTGTGCACTGACGGCAGGTGATCGCGGCCGAAAGGTGCTGGTCATCGACCATGCCAATAAGATTGGCAAGAAAATTCTGATTTCCGGCGGTGGCCGCTGCAACTACACCAATATGTACGCTGAACCGGCAAACTACCTTTCCAAAAATCCCCATTTCTGCAAATCGGCACTGGCCCGCTACACCCAGTGGGATTTTCAGGCGCTGGTGGATAAGCACCAGATTCCCTGGCATGAGAAAACCCTGGGGCAGCTGTTCTGCAACCAGCAATCCAGCGATATCGTAGAGATGCTGGTGGAAGAGTGCAGAAAGTCCGGTGTCACCATTCGCCTGAAGACAGCATTGCATCACGTTAAGCCATTGGATGATGCAGCGGGCTTTACGCTGGATACGACATTGGGAGAAATCCGCTGCACATCGTTAGTGGTGGCAACCGGTGGCTTGTCATTCCCCACCATGGGCGCTTCCGGTCTTGGCTATGAACTGGCCGAGCAGTTCGGTCATCATTTAATTGAAAGGATGCCAGGCCTGGTGCCATTTACCATGGACAAACAGTGGCTGGCCCACTTTATTGAGTTATCCGGTGTGAGTGCCGATGTTATCGCCAGCTGTAATGGCCAGAGCTTTCGGGAGAATGTCCTCTTTACCCACCGAGGGCTGAGTGGGCCTGCCATATTGCAGATCTCCTCCTACTGGCGGCCTGGCAATAAAGTTTCCATCAACTGGCTACCGGGTATCGCCATAGAAGACTGGTTGAATGAACTCAGAGAAGCAAAACCCAAGGCTGAAATTCGTTCAATACTTTCAGATAAATTAACCAAACGTCTGACAACCGCTCTATGCACTTATGGAGAGCTGCAAAAATTGACAGACAGTGGTCGTAAACCCATGAACCAGTTTTCTGCAACTGAGCTGCAACGCCTGGCCGAAAGCCTGGAATCCTGGGTATTCATGCCAGCGGGCACCGAAGGTTATAAAAAAGCCGAAGTCACTGTGGGCGGCGTAGCTACTAACAATATTTCATCGAAAACCTTCGAAAGCCAGAACCAGCCAGGGCTCTATTTTGTGGGTGAAGTACTGGATGTCACCGGCCACCTTGGCGGATTCAACTTCCAGTGGGCCTGGGCTTCGGGGTACTGTGCCGGGCTGTACGTATAAATTTTGTGCGGGGGGAATAAATATTGCGCATTGTCCAAACTTAAGATCGGTCAGGTTCCAGTCATTTAAAAAACCGACACCAGCGATCAATTTTTTTAAGGCATATTTAAAATCCCATTCTTTACATTTTTTTACATGATGTGATTTAATTCGCAGAAATCGAATAAAAATACAACGACGATAGTCGTTGATTTAAGGAAGTTAAGGTTTCGCGTCATGGATGTAATGTCGCAATGGCTGGTGTTGCCTGGCCGTGTTGTTTATCCCTTTTTTTTGCTGACAGGCCTGCTTTTCAGTTCGCTCTATGCACAGGCCACTGAACGACAGATTACCCCTGTAGAAAGAACGCTTGAGCGGCAGCAACAGCTGGATTTGCTGCAGCAGCAAGCCGATAAGCTCAAGCAGCTGCAAGACCTTCCTCAACCCGTTGTTTCAGAACCCATTGTTACCGAAGACAGTAACGCTCAATGTTTCAGCATCAACCATATTGAGTTGGATGGGGCTTCACTGTTATCCACTGCTGAACATGCGACTCTGCTTTCTCCCTGGCTGAATACCTGCGTTGGCATCGCTCAGATGAATCGCTTGCCCTCTAATCAGGCTCAACTAAAACTACAGCCGGGCAGCAAACCCGGGGAAACCGTGGCCTTATGAAATACAATGATTTTATTTTTAGTGTGCATTAACCTTTGATGAATTCTGTCTTAGTGTGCACGTTATATTCCCCCTGCACAAAATTGTATAGACTTGCAGGATGCGGCGTTTAACTCAGTGAGATCAAGTTTATCAATTCCAGCTTCTAAACATGGACTGCGCCGCCATTTCCAACGGCTGAATTTTTGCGAAGCTTCCTTTTGTACTCCCTGCTGCACTTCCTTACACGCTCTGCATAATCGGGATCATTCTGGTAGCACATCCTACGGCGTTCTCTTGGGCACTCCCTTCTTGTGTGCTCATCGAAATTGAGATCATTCTAGCAGTGCTTTCTTCGGCTCTCCCTTCGGCGCTTCCTTTGGCCCTCCCTTAAGCGTTCTGCGAACACGGGATCATTCTGGTAGCGCTCCCTTTGGAGCTGATTTTGGCGCATGGTGTACATGGGGTCTTTGCGAAGCGCTCTCATGTATTCCCTTCGGCGC
Source organism: Endozoicomonas acroporae (assembly GCF_002864045.1). GTDB lineage: Bacteria > Pseudomonadota > Gammaproteobacteria > Pseudomonadales > Endozoicomonadaceae > Endozoicomonas > Endozoicomonas acroporae. Next base: position 8,165 of record NZ_PJPV01000083.1, on the reverse strand, counting down.
TTCCTTTGACGCTCAAGGTAAGCGGGATCTTTGCGGCGCTCTCTCATGTACTCCCTTCGGTGCTTCCTTTGGTGCTCAAGGAAAGCGGGATCTTTTCGACGCTCTCTTATGTACTCTCTTTTTCGCTCAGCGGTAACGGAGTTTTTGTAACCATTTGAAAGGTGACGGGTATAGACTGGCTCTACACCAACCGACACCAGGATGGCAGCGGAGGGCGTTTGGCGGACACATATTTTTTATTTTTTTCCAGCATGTTTTTCCAATATGGTACATCAGCCTTCAGCCACTGGCCTTCTTCATGGGAAGGGGCTCTTAGCTCAATGCCCACTGCAGCCATCGTATCAACCTTCATGTGCCAGAGTTCGGGGTAGTGTCTTGCGGGTGCACAGATACCGGTCCATGGATCAATAATTACGGCCTGGTCATTCCAATCATTAAAATTATCGGGGAACACCCCCTCTACATTGGGCTCCTGGTCCATTACCACAAAGCAATGACCATTCGGCCAGAGGGAGACGCGGTAGTAAATCAGTGGACCGGGTTGTTGTGACAGAAAATAACAGACAAGATTGCTTTTTTCACCACAGTTACCTGCCTTAACTTTTTTAACTTCTGAGATATATTCTTCGAAGTTGTATTTTTTTCTTTTCTGTCGCGATGCATGGATGATGTCATTGACCTCATCTGCATCAGGTAAGCTGGGTGTCCAGGGTTTTATAGCACTTAAATGACCAACCCCAATATTGCCAGAGCCTAAAGATGTATGGACATTGGCAAAACGCAAAGCAGTTTGCGCAATGCTTGGTTGTTTGGGAGCTGCTCTGCTGGCCAGCTCATGAACGTACCGGGATTGTGCGAGGTTTTGGAGAGAAGTGGAACGTTGTATGGGCATGGAAACGACTCCTGATTTTAGGGCATCTGCAAGAAGCAGGGGTGAAAAGCCATTCTCTGAACACAATCGGACTTTCAAGCAGTAAGAATACTACCTATCACTATTAACCTTGGTTTTTTTGACGTTACCTTCCCCGGATTGTTTCGACTTGGAACGGCAGGTCATAACAGTCTGCGCAGGATACAGGCATAACCTGGCTACATGGCTCTCCTTGCTATGAGTTGACAGATCTTGCTGATAATTAAAACTGAAAGGTGAATCAGAGGGACCTGTTTGCAAACAAGTCATAGGAGCCAATAGAGGAGAGAAACTGTGGATGCCAGCCGTGCCCAGTCGGTAAATACGCCAGTTCCAAGTACCAGCGCTCAAACCAGGGCGCTGGAACGACCACCCGACGCCATTGTCCGGCGTCGATCTTGTCAACTATGCGGACAATTTATTGAGTCTCCTCCTTTTATGGTGTCCCGTTGTTGCGAACACATGTACCACAATTGCTGTTCTCTCGCGACCAGGGATGTGCTCGGGTGCTCAGGCTGCCGGGCAACTCATGTCAATTTTTACCAGGATACGCAGTTTGCCGAAGAGGTAAAGAAATACGACTGGAGTCTTTTTCAATCAGCAACTCAAGTAGCTGCTGGTAAGCGTGCATCGACCGAGTCTGTCATTGATCTCACCAGTGAAGAAACAGGATCACTGGTGGCGATTCCGGGTCCATCCGGGCTATCGGGGCCCCAAACTCAGCAATGTATTGATGCCGGAAGAGTTTCCCAACGGGAAACGTTCAAGAAAGCGCGATTGGATACTCAGGAAGCGGTGTCATTCCGGGCTGATTATTCTGTCCAGCCAGCCATTCTCCCCTCAAATAACCTCGATCTGTACAGCATGACCGGTACTTTTGCACGTCTTTTTGCCGAGCCTTTCATGCTGGAAGAGATGGAAGCTCTGACAGTGCAGAGTGGGTATTATTTTGTGGCACAGATGATGAACGCTGGTATGGTGCCTGAATGGCAGGAAATATGCGATAGCAAAGGCCATCTTTGTGGCAAGCAGACGAACATTGACCAGCCTGATGAGACCAATGCGTTTTTTACCACTATGCAGCATCACCTGGATCAGCTGGCACCGTCCCATCGGCTCTTTGTTACTTTCGTCTGTTCATTCCAGAATAACATAATGGGTTTGCCACAACAGCGCTCATCAGTGTCACAAATTTTTCGCCACCCATCTGACAATCGTCTGATATGGCTAACTACTACCGATGAGCCCATAGCAAAAAATCCCCATGGTCGCCTGATTTTTGGTGTTTTTACCAGCGGTATCCAGCTAGTGAAATACCTTCGGTTTCTTATTCTGACCAGTGAAGCTGACCAGGTTATGTTTGTCCGATCGACCAATGAAGGAGAATCGGATGCTGACGGTCTGGATAACATCAATATCAGGGAGTTTATTCAGCGTTACCCCCCCAGGGATATGGGCGTCGGTGGACAGTCAAAAAATCACCGGGGAATTCTTCTGGCCGCTGCCCAGAGCCTTGGCATGCAACGTATCAAAAAAGAGGATGCAAGCAAGGTTGTGCTTCTGGATAAACTGATTGACGGCAAATTTCGCAACGCTCATCTGACGGTCAAGGACCTGATGACCCGTCTGAACGACCTGAATTATTTCCCGGACAACGATGAAATCATCAGTTCCGGGCTGAAGCTTTCGCAAATGTTCGCCAGGAAAGAAACCCAGGCAGAAAATATTCGCCTGCAACGGCAAGTGGCCGATTGCGTGAAAAAGTTTCATGGGTCACTGGCAACAACAGGCTATATTCAGATCCAGCTGGAACCTTGGGTATTCACTTTACCTGATGAAATTCTGGTGCTGGCCTGTGATGGGGACCAGCTGTACCTGGTGAATATGAAAAGAAAATCGGTATCTGTCCAGTGTTCGTCGAGTATCGATGATATCACTGATTTCTGTCAGGTGTTTATGAGTGGCTGCCATATCAGGGAGGCTTATATTACGCTTTTTCTGCCGAAGCAGGCCGAAAACGCCAGCGCTCCCAAGTGATTGCTGTGAGGCTGTCCGGGAACAGGCTGCCCTGCGTGGCAGGTCACCCTGTCGGGTGCTATTCCCGAACAGCCTCTCAGATACTCTTAAGAACCAATCACTTCAGCAGTTACACGACGGTTTTGCTGACGGCCTTCGGCGGTATCGTTGCTGGCAACAGGTTTACTCTCACCCATACCCACCGCATCAATACGTCCTGCGTCGACACCGTGCGTGTCGATCAGCTGTTGACGGATGATGTCGGCACGACGAACAGACAGCTGTTCATTGTAAGTCGCTTTGCCCTGTGCGTCGGTATGGCCTTCAATACGGATGCGAACGTTCGGGTAACGCTGCAAGAAGTCACCCATTTTGGCGATCTGGTCAATGCCTTCTGGATTAATGGTTTCGGAGTCGAAATCAAAATTTACCAGCAGGTCAATGGCTGTCATTGGCTCACAGCCCGTCTGGTCAACGGTAATGCCTGCAGCGGTATTCGGGCACAGGTCGTCCTTGTCCAGTACGCCGTCGTTATCAGCATCAAGCACCGGAGCGGGTTCAACGCTGGCAACCACTTGTTCCTGAACCGGCTCAACCACGGCAACAGGTTCTGCTGCCTTGGCGACACTGCCGAAAGTCCAGGTCAGGGCGACATTAGCCATGGCTTCTGTCTGGGCGTAATCCAGAGTGCGAACGGCACGGACATCACCACGGATGGCCAGGTTTGGAGTAAATGCCTTTCTCAAACCAAAACCGGCATTCATGCGAGTGTCGTCGTGTTCGGCACCCATCTCATAATCGGCTTCCAGTTCAGAAATACCGGCAACCACGTAAGGGGTCAGGGAACCATCCCATGGGGTCAGGTCGTAGAATGCGTCCAGACGGAATTCTTTAAGGTCTGCATCCGAGCCTGTCTTCTGCTCTGTGGAGTATTGAGAGTAGATGCCTTCAACACTGAAGCGGTCGTTCAGACGATAGCCAATACCGATTTCCGGTGCCAATGCGTTATCCAGGCCGCGATTGCTGTCCAGATCGTTCCAGGCACCACCGACAGTGAATGTCAGCCCTTTATCCACCACCTGTGATGCCATGTCACTGGCAATTACCGAACTGCTGAGGGTTGCGCCAATGGCGATGGCAATCAGTGAGCGTGCGAAACCTTGCACTTTCATAATGTCTTCTCTGTGTGTGTTGTGTGTCTTTAAGGGCGCATGCGCCAAAAGGGAGAGGAGGTTACGTGATTTTTACGCTGGAATAAATACTGTGTCGTTATGTGTTTGTACTTGCACCCATAAGGGCCACTAAAGTCACAGGTAGTCCCTGCCCATGGCTCGATAAGTCTGGATGGCAAAACCGGTTTTCACGAAGTTTGCGGTGTTAATGCTGCAATGCCCTGAAATCAGCGGTAATTTTCCCTATTTAAAGCCGGATCAGGCTGCTGTAGTTTGCGCTATATCATGCCAATTTTACCCACAGAGATAACAACAGAATGACAGGCTACAACGGAATTAAATTGATCGCTGTCGATATGGATGGCACGTTTCTGAATGATAACAAAACGTATAACCGTGAACGTTTTCTGGAGCAGTTCAAAATCCTGAAAGCCCGGAGCATTCGATTTGTCGTGGCCAGTGGCAACCAGTATTACAAATTGCGCTCCTATTTTGAGGGTATTGATGCTGGTGATATTGCCTATGTTGCAGAAAATGGCGGCTATGTACAAGACGGGCAGCGGGAGCTGTTTGTTGCGGATATTGCCAGGGAAACCCTGGTCCGTGTCTACCCGTTTCTGGAAAGCCTGCAAGAGGTAACTGCCATTATCTGCGGCCGCAACAGTGCCTATGTTTTGCATACGGCTGATCCTGAAGAAGTAACCAATGCCCGCAATCATTACCAGCGTCTTGAGCTGATACAAGGCTATCAGGATATCGACGACACAATTCTTAAAATTGCCATCAAAATGTCTCCAGCCAGACACGATAGCGTATTGGCAGGGGCTAAAGAGACACTGGGAGATGTGCTGGTATCAGTCACCAGTGGTCACGAGTGGATTGACCTGATCATTCCCGGTGTTCATAAGGCACATGGTATTCATCTTTTGCAGGAACAGTGGAACATTGCTGACCATGAAGTGGCTGCCTTTGGCGATAGTGGCAATGACCTGGAAATGCTGCAAAAGGCAGGTTTCAGTTTTGCCATGAATAATGCCAATGACAGGGTCCGACAGGTTGCCCGTTATTCAGCTCCGACCAATAATGAGGAGGGCGTCCTTGAAACCATCGACCATATTTTGAAGAGTCATCTGGTCGGACAGATAGCTTAGCGCTTATCGGGTTCTTTGAGCGTTATATTGCCCACTGTCTTGTTGATCCTGAGTTTTCTGAATAATCGGTTCAAGTCCCCATAAAGTGAATCATCATCCACTTCAACCAGCTGGTTACCATTGTAAGTGAAATATGGGGATGTACTCTCTTTCTTAACCGCTTTGATTTCACCCATTACTTTGTGCTTCGCAGGAGGTGGTGGCTTTTTATCTTCTTTTGGTGGACGTTGTTGATTCAGGGAGCCAAGCGTCTTTATATTCATGGTTCTTTACACCTTATCACCAACCTCTGAGTTACCTGTAGTAGTTTAGTAGTTGGTCTGCGATTGTCGGTAAAAGTTCAAGGTAGAGTCGTCCTGGTGACTCTGCCGGGTCCGGGCAGGCAATGTGAGTCAACCTGATGGTTAAGTTCTTGAATAACTTTATTTTTCTGCTTTGGATGGGCTTCACAGGTATGCTTGATCATCTGGCGTCTTATACTTTTTGCGGAACTAATATCTCAAAAAAGGTACTAACTATCAGCAGTGTTGTGTTTTGTGAACTTCACAGGCGTTAAAAGCAGTAACAATTTTTGCTAGATAGCCTTATTGAAGCGATCAACACAGAATCAGCTTATTGCTTTAATTATCAAAAAACTGCAAGATAATAAATGACAAGGAGGTTAACAATGCCGCGACCTGTATCAGATGCATTTATGGGATACCTATCAAACGTTCCAACTGCCCTGAATCATTCTGGAGTAAGTGACGTTGTCACAGCACCTGTTGATAAAGGATATATCGGTTATTTGGGTCACCAATTCGATCCTTACGATAGGTTTTTGGCTGATTATTCTATCCAAATTGTGACTACGCCAACGACATTGCCAGTAAATAACAGTGAATTACCATGCAGTTCAACGTTATCAAATGCTGCTGGATATAAACCTGATTTGGCGGGTGAATTTGATGAAGCTTTACTCGCAGCCGATAAAAGCACGCAGAATCTACTTGATCCAGATTATTATCTGGGAACACCTCTAATGCCGTTAGATGATAATAATCTCTGCCCAGGTCAGGATAACATTGAAAATGGTTCAGGTTCTGCGAAAGATGCAGTGGATTTATCTTCTGTTAAAAAGACAATGCAGATACCCACTGATCCACCGGCAGTAATGGATATTAATCCTAATGCTGTAGTGGACAGCAAACCTGTCAGTCAAAACCCTTCGTGTACTCCTTTAAAGTCCAAAAAACCCATTGTAGCCAAAGCTGAAAGTGTTAAAGCTATAAGGTCACTGGTAACAGGGATAATAACTAACCATCAGCACTATAGTATTCAGGATATTACTGATATGGATATTAAAAAATTCAATAATATTATTAAAAGAGAAACTGATAATTGGATTTGCCTGTTGGCAAAAGATATTAGAAGAAGGGGTAGAAATAAAATTGCCGCCCGAAAATGCAGAAAAAGAAAGTCAGATGAAAAAACCAAATCTAAAACTAATAACGAATTACTCCGTGATGAAAAACAATCGCTCAAATCACAGAATGAAGAAATATCCAAAGAGCTAAAGCAGCCGAATAAAGTTATTAAAGCTTCGCAAGAAAAATTAGTGGAAATTTATGGGCGCACTCCATACCTGAAAACTCTTTAGACAGGCTTCTGGTGTCCCGGTTTTTCATTGCATCAGGGAAGCACTCTGAGGCGGTAGATCATCCTTTGGCGGTACGGTTTCGTGAAATAACTGAGTTTTTAGTCGCTGACAACGGGTCCAACACTTTTATAATGCACTGTCGATTTTCCTGTCCTGTTTTCCCAAAAGAGTGCTAATCTGCCGACTTATATTATCTATTGATCTCACTACTTTACCGATTGATTAGACAGGTAAAAAATGAAGTTTATTAACCGTTGTGTCATAACCCTGAAGCCAAAAACAGCATTTATCGATTGGGTAACAAGCTTGGATGCCGAGCTACCTCAGACGTGGGACTTTGAAGGTGGTGCTTATCTGTTTGACGAGCATGAATCTGAAGAGAGTCTGTTGGATGGTGTCAGTGAAGAAGCGCACGCCATTCTGGAGAATGAGTTCTCTGTGTGGACGGAGGATGAAGACAAGTGGCCCGGGCCGAGAGACTTTGCCACCCTGAAGCAACTGTTTACCCTGCATATTGCAGTTGCCGGTTTTGATCTGGGCAAGGAGCCCCTGCTAAGGGCTGATGTTGCTGATCTGCTCTGAAGCCGGATACTGACGACTTCCAGACAACAAAGAAATAACAGGCTCCAAGGAGGAAGGTGGGAGATACCGGAATGGCAAGATATGGTTGTGATGACCACAACCATATTGTTAAAAAGAGAAAATTAATTTTCTCTTCTTTCAGCAAGCTCTTCCATTCTGGCCTCTAGCTCTTCCTGCTTTGTAGGAACCGTAATAGAGTCCAGTGCTTCTCTGGTACTCACCACATTCACCACATTCATAACAGGCATTGATACCGGTTTTTCCATGCCATGTCTTTCCATGGCCTGAGCAGCATAGTCCCGATCCGCTGAAGCATTGACGCTGATAAGAATGACAGAAGAAGATAAGATGGCAGATAGTGTCTTGTTCATGGGTGTTCTCCGTTGATAGTAAGCAGACGACCTATTCCCAGCCCCTCTTAAGTAGCTAACCATATGAAATCATATATTTCTGACTCCTTGTTCAGGCACTCCCGGCAACTGCTCCTGCGTTGCTCTAGCTCCTGCATCCATGCAGTCGTGCTTCGTTACAACTCCGGTCACATAGCTACGGCTATGCTCCCTCCGTTGTGCCTCGCATAGCACCTGCCCAAGTAGCCAGAAATATGTGATTCCATATGGCCAGCTACTTATTAAGGGGGCTATAGCCAAAATGTATTCAGCACAGCTCAAGCAAAAGTGCAGACAGTAAAGACT
>NZ_PJPV01000082.1 GCF_002864045.1 Endozoicomonas acroporae | reverse complement strand
GGAATCCGTGATTTCAGCGTGTTATCCAGGTGCCGTCCCAAATAATGATCCGGATTGCCGGTAAGAATAATCCGGTGCCGGTCGTTCAGTTCGTACTCCCGGCCCTGATAATGGAGCACCGGCGGCTGCCGGGTTAAACCGCCCAGGGGGGCAAGCAGACCCTCTGGCACCAGGTTGGCTTCATCGAGCACCAGCAGGGGCGGATCTTTCGATAATGCCCACAGCAGCAGTGGCCCTTCACAAAATTCGGTGCCATGGTCCTCCGCCCCATTGCCCACTGAATAACTCACCAGCTGCGGTCCACCAAACAGGGCTTCTGAGGTGTGGTTGGGCCCAAGCTGAAGCACCTGACAGTCTGGATAACCAGCCCTGGCCGCAATGGCTCTGGCCATAAAGGTCTTGCCGACTCCGGCCTCACCCTGCAGGAACACCACGGGATGCTTCCGGACCCTCCTGGCCAAATGCATCAGACGCCGCTCCTGCCGGGACCAGTGATGGCGCTGTCGGGCAAGAAGGGCATCGGGCAGATCCTGGCACGGCCCTGGTAACTGATCATCAATAAAGTGGGTGGCCAGTAACTCCCGGATCTGTTGTGATTTCTGTTGATCAGCCTGATTCAGAATGGCGGCAATCTGGCTCTCCAGCGTCCCGACTGTTTGGCTGATGATGGTGCCCTGCCTGAGTGATGCCCGGTGAGCGATCAGGGTATCTTTTAAGGTTGAGCGCAGGTTTCCATCAAAAAAGCTTTTTTCCCGGGCCAGCCGAAGATCCACACCCAATCGCTGTGCCAGGGGCCGCTGCCGTGCGCGGCGCGCAGCGGCGACCACATAAGTGGCGAGCTCTTTCACCGAGTTGTTATTTATGTCATCCGATTCTTTGCTGTCCTGGTGAACCGTGGCCGGACAGTGCCGGGCCAGCGACCAGAAATCGGCCTTGATGTCCCTGAGCTCCGGGGCCGGGTGTCGGGCCAGCCAGTGCTCCAGGGCGGATCGGTCGGCACGGTTGTCAGTGGGCTGATCCGGATAATAACCGGCAATTTTCGCCTTGATGAAGCTGTAAATCTCCGGATCGCCACGATACGCCTTGGCCAACAGCACATGCAAGGCTCGGCGTTGATGGCAGGGCAGAAGCCCGGGGCTACCGTCCAGCAGGCGTTCTGCCTCGGCCTGTTGCTCAAACCGATACTGAAAATCCTCCCCGGTCCAGGGCGGCCTGTCCGGATAGCGCTTTTGACAGGATTGGGGCAGTGACATCAGCAGGGAGTAGACCGGGTTTTCCGGTGCAGGTGGTTGGCTGTCGGAAACGTTGAGCAGGGCGTTGATCAATGCTGAGCCGGTGGTTTGCTGCCCCGGGGGAGGCATGAAGGTGACCTGTGCCTTTGGCAGATCCATCTTATGCCCATGAATAAACAGGTAAGGGTCGGGCAATAACAGGGTTTCCAGGTTGGCAGCCAATTCCGGGTTGCGCTCCAGACCATAAAGGGTCGTTGGCGTCCCATTGACCAGGGCATCCAGCAGTCGGCTGTTGGTCAGGGAAAAAGTGAAACGGCTCTGGCTGGTGAGGTTGACCTGTTGCAGGGATTCCAGGGTATCCCCGGGGTTAATCTGATAGGTGAAAGTGGCGCAGTGTGGGTTGCAGGCTCCCGTGGTTGGACAGTCGCCAGCCCTTGCAGGGAGCAACAAATCGGTTGGCAACTTGGCAAACAACTGTGGTCTTTTACTCGCCGGTAATTCCTCCAGTCGGCACAATAACCATAACCACTGTTTGTCATCCAGCTCGCCAGTAAGCACCAGTTGGCTGCAACCTTGCAGCAGATTAGCGAGCATATCCGTTTGCACAACGGCAGTGCCCTCTACCATCACATGGCCTTTGAGACGCTCGATTGAGCTGCCGTTTATCACCACAAACGGGCTTTGGGGACAAAAAACGATGCTGTCGCTGATCGTCTGATCTTTCCGGGCGTTGAGTTCGGTGGCACAGACATGGGCTACGGACAGGGATATCTGCTCAGGCAGCCTGACCCATTGCCGGTTGGCGGTAAATCCGCCAACCCGTATGGCCGTTGCCAGGGCTGTCTGAAAGCCAGTGTTTTCCCATGGTGCGTTGTTAAGCACCAGGTGGGTGTTCTCTTTCAGGTTGGCCAGGGCCCCGTCAGAAAAAACCAGCTGCCCCCGGGCATTGAGGGTGATACCACCGAACAGTCGGCGGTACCAGTGGTCGGTGGTGGCAAAGTTGATGGTGACGCGGGGGGCATTGGCCGGGATATCTTCCGTGGTTTTTTGGGCCAGCAAGGTTTCATCGGTCACCGAATCGGCAATATTGCAGTCGGCTTCTGATAGGGTCTTTTCCGGCATTTGCCCCAATCTGCGCCAGAGGTCGGGGTTGGCAGGCTTACTTCCGTCCAGCATCCCGTGGTTGACCAGAAATACCCGCCGGATGTGGTCGCCCAGTGGTTTATCGTTACATTTGGGGCCCACCTGAAGAAGGTCATTAAAGCTGGCGATATCACCGGGTGTCATGGAGGTCAGGTCAAACACCAGGGTCATCGGCTCATCCGTAAACAGTCGGCCTTCTGCTTGTTGTAATTGGCCGCCCTCAAGCCAGGTTTGTTGCATCAGGCCCTGTTTTTCCAGATCAGCCAGCGCGCGAATGCAATACGTTGCAGGCTGTTCATGGCGTAATTGATCAATAATTCGCTGTTGGGTTAACGGAGTATTGGCAAAATAGAACTCACCGGTGCTCAGGCTCTGATGGGCCGCTTCCTGATCCGTTGAGCGGGCGGTGGAGTGAGCGCTTGGAAAGTGAGAGGTAACTTGACAGGCAGTGGCAGGCCTTTGTTCTAAATCAGGCGTTGTGACTTTTTGAGGTTCTATCAATCTTGATCGCTGTGCTGAAGATTGCTGAAGCTTTGCCTGTCCATCGGAGAAGTCCGATATTTTCCTTATGTTTCCCTCCTGGTGTGGTAAAGAGTGGGTTACTGTTTGACTTGGCAAGGAGTGATAATTGATAACTTCATTTGTTGTTTTGTCCATTTGATCATCCATGCCTGATTTATGAATGCCAGTGTCAGGGCATTTTGGACAACAAAATAATAAGAACGTTCCTTTCAAGTTGAAGTTATCCGGAATCTTTTTCAGTGCTTTAATACAGTCTGCTCAGGGTCTGTTGACGATTCGTTGTGTACTGAGCTCGCAACGAAACGTCAACAGACCCTGGTACATGGTTTCAATGGATTTGATGGGTGGTCGTGCCTCCGCACTCCGTTCGTCCTGAGCCTGTCGAAGGGCGGAAACTCCGGACTCTGATAGATCGTGCCAAGCACCCTTCGACTCCGCTCAGGGTGAACGGAGATCGTACACGTCAAACTCATTGAAACCATGTACTAGTATCACCTCATAAATTTCAAGAGGGTCAACCTTTCCCAGCCATGGCACAGGCAACAAAGTGCCCATCATTGATCTCGTTAAGGTGAATCTCTCTGGAGGTGCACTCCGGTGCTGCATACTTGCAACGGGGCGCAAAGCGACAGCCAGGTGCCGGGTTGATGGGTGAGGTAATTTCGCCCTGCAGCACCTCACGTTCCATCTTATGGTCCAGATGAATCGAAGGAATAGCCGATAGCAAGGCCCTGGTATAAGGGTGAGTCGGGTTGCTGAACAAGTCCCTTGCCGGTGCTTTCTCAATCAGCTGCCCCAGGTACATAACCGCGATTTCATCGGAGAAATGCTTAACCACTGATAAATCGTGAGTAATGAAGATATAAGTGAGTCCAAGCTGCTCCTGCAGATCCTGCATCAGGTTCAGAATCTGCGCCTGAATGGATACATCCAGCGCCGATACCGGCTCATCACAGATAATGAACTTTGGTTTCAGCGCAAGCGCACGGGCTATACCAATACGCTGCCGTCTACCACCGTCCAGCTCATGGGGATAAGTGTTGACCAGTCGAGGGCTAAGGCCAACCAGCTCCATTAATTCAGCGACACGTTCAGTCAGCTCCTGCTTATTCTTCACTTTATTGTGAATCAGCAGCGGTTCACCAATGATTTCACTGGCGGTCATCCGGGGGTTCAAAGAGGCAAAAGGATCCTGGAAGATAATCTGCATATCTTCACGCAGTCGTCGCATCTGATCTTTGTTGAAGTGGCGAATATTCTGTCCTTCAAACAGGATGTCGCCATCGGTGGCTTCCAGCAACCGCAGGATGACCCGGCCGGTGGTGGACTTACCGCAGCCGGACTCACCGACAATGCCCAGGGTTTTCCCTTTGTTGATGGCAAAGTTAACGCCATCCACCGCATGCAGCGTGCCTTTGGGGGTCGGGAAATATTTTTTGAGGTCTCTGACTTCCAGAATAGTGTCTGACATAACCTTACCCCTGCACCCTGTTAACGTCTGTTGGCTCTACCATCGACTGCAACATAAGACAGCGGGCAACATGGCCGGTTTCGGTCAAAACCGGTGCCGGTTCTGATGCCGCACAGGTTGCTGTGGCATCCGGACAACGGGGATGGAACTTGCAACCGGACGGTGGGTCTGTCGGGTCCGGCATCATGCCTTTAATGGGGTTCAGTCGTCCAACCGAGTGATCGAGATCGGGAATCGAACCAAACAGCCCCCTGGTGTAAGGGTGTTTGGTATTTTCATAGACATCACGAATATCACCACTCTCCACCACTTCACCGGCGTACATAATCGCCACTTTGTCGCACACTTGGGCAACCACCCCCAGGTCGTGGGTGATCAGAATCATCGCGGTGTTGTAACGGCTTTTCAGATCTTTCATGAGATCCAGTACCTGGGCCTGAATGGTGACATCCAGTGCCGTGGTGGGCTCATCAGCGATCAGCAGATCCGGGTTACAGGCAAGAGCAATGGCAATCACTACCCGTTGTTTCATACCGCCGGAAAACTGGTGCGGAAAGTCCCCCGCCCGGACCGCCGGAATGCCCACCATCTCCAGCATCTCGCCAGCTTTCTGGAAAGACGCTTTTTTGCTGACGCCTTCGTGGATAAGGATCACTTCGGCGATTTGCTCCCCGACCGTCATCACCGGGTTCAGAGAGGTCATGGGATCCTGGAAAATCATGGAAATCCGATTACCCCGAACGCCACGCATTTTCTCTTTTGGCATTTGCAGCAGGTCTTCACCATCAAAGACCACTTTACCACTGACAACCCGGCCGGGAGGGTTAGGCACCAGACCCATAATACCAAGGGCGGTTGTCGTTTTGCCGGCACCGGTTTCTCCGATCAAGCCAAGGGTTTCCCCCCGCTTCAGGGTGATATTCAAGCCGTTGACCGCGTAGGTGGTTTCACCATCCACTTCATACACGATGCTGAGGTCCTCTATAGACAACAGATCCTGTGTGTTTGCTTGTTCTGTCATAGCATTTCTCTAACTAGGGCCTGTTAATGTTTCAGTCGTGGATCAAGGGCATCACGAAGACCATCACCCAGCAGGTTCAGGGCAAGAATCGTGATCATAATGGTCAGACCCGGGAAGGTCGTCACATGCCATGCATGGCGCAGATACTGACGACCACCGGCAAGCATTGCCCCCCACTCCGGTTCGGGTGGCTGAATACCAAGACCAATAAAGCTCAAACCCGCTGTGGACAAAATAGCTCCCGCCACCCCCAGCGCACCCTGTACAATGACCGGTGACAGACAGTTAGGAATGATATGGCGGAAAATAATCCGCAGGTCACTGGCACCAATAGCCCGGGCGGCTTCGATAAATTCCTGGTCACGAATGGTCAGCACAGATGCACGCACCACACGTGCGTAGGTAGGGACGCTGGAAATCGCGATGGCCAGCATCAGGTTCATCAGGTTGGCCCCGAGCGCGGAAACAATGGCAATGGCCAACAGAATACTGGGCACGGCCAGGAAGATATCCATCACCCGCATGATGACGTTATCAATCTTGCCGCCGTAGTAACCGGCCACCGCACCGAGTCCGCCGCCCATGACAATGGCGATGGCCACAGAGAGTACCCCTACCATCAGAGAGACCCGGGTGCCGTGAATGATCCGGGCAAAAATATCCCGGCCAAACTCATCGGTTCCCAGCCAGTACTGGGCACTGGGCCCCTGCAGACGATCAGAAAGATTCTGGGCAATGACCACCGTCTCATAGTCGGCAATCACATCGGCAAAGATGGCCGCCAGCACCACCAGGGTGATGATCAACAGACCCAGCATGGCCATTTTGTCACGCTTTAGACGATGCCAGACTTCTAACCACTGGCTGCGTTTCTTCGGTGCCCCTTTTGCCGGGCTCTTATCCAGCTGACCCTGTGCTGGATCCAGCGTCATTTCCTGAGACATGATTCTTGCTCCTTAGGCGTACTGGGATTTGATACGAGGGTCAACAAAACCGTACAGCAGATCCACCAGCAGGTTGACCAGACTGAACGTGGTGGCAAGGAATACCACGGTACCCAGAACGGTTGGCGCATCTTTCTGGCGAATCGCGTCCACCATCATCCGGCCAACACCTGGCCAGGAGAACACGGTCTCGGTCAGTACCGCACCACCGAGCAACATACCAAACTGCAAACCGATCACGGTGATCACCGGGATCAGGGCATTTTTCAGGGCATGGCGGTTAATCACCACATTCTCAGCCACACCTTTGGCGCGGGCGGTACGGATGTAATCCTGACGGATGACTTCCAGCATGGAAGAACGGGTCATCCGGGTAATAATGGCGGCAGAACCGGTGCCCAGTGTGATAGCGGGCATGATCAGCGAACTCCAGCTGGAATAGCCACCGGAGGGCACCCAGCCGAGGTTGACGGAGAACAGCAGAATCATCATCAAACCCAGCCAGAAGTTGGGCATGGAGACACCCAGCAGGGCGAAAAACATCGAACCACTGTCAATCATTGAATACTGTCGTGTAGCAGAGATGATCCCGATGGGGATACCAATAATCACTGCAATCACTACACCCAGCGCTGCAAGAATCAGCGTGTTAGGGAATCGGGAAAAAATTTCATCAAATACATCTCGGCCACTGGTGTAGGACTGGCCCAGGTCACCCGTCGCCGCATTCCCGACAAAGCGGGCATAACGCAGCAAAAACGGATCATTTAGCCCCATTTCTTCCCGCAATTCGGCCACTGCTTCAGGCGGTGCATTTTCCCCGAGAATCAATTGTGCCGGATCGCCGGGGGTGAAGGACATGATGGCAAATACCAGCAGGGAAACACCCAGCAACACGGGTATCAGCAGCAATAGCCTTTTGAGTATAAATCTATGCATGGTTCACCTGATAAGGGGCTGAGCCCATCGGTAAAGAGCGTTGATGGGCAGAAAGTCACGTTGCACAGGGCAGCGTGATGGTCAGACTCAAATTAGCCCTGGAAGCGGACACCTCTGATTTTGTGGTGGCCCGCAGGTGCCATGCTGAAGCCAAGCACATTCTTCTGGATACCAATGTTCTGGTACTGATCATAGATGGAGAATGTTGGCACTTCGTTTTGCAGAATTACCTGAATCTTGCCGTACAGCTCTTTTCGTTCACCAGCGTCAGTGGAAGTACGGGCCTGATTCAGCAGCTGGTCCACCTCTGCATTGCTGTAGAACGAACGGTTACCGGCACCGCCGTGGGTAGCGGAGTTGAACAGTGCATAGAGGCCATAGTCAGCATCGCCGGTCACGGTTACCCAGCCCATAATGAACATATCGTGGTCACCACGGGAGGTACCATCCAGGAATGCGCCCCACTCAACCACTTCGATGGACATATCGATACCGACCTGACGCAGCTGAGCCTGCAGAACCTGGGCGATCTGGACACGGGTAGGATTGTCGTTGGTCCAGATAGAGGTTTTGAAACCGTCGGCATAACCCGCTTCTGTCAGAAGCTCACGGGCTTTATCGAAGTTCTGCTGGTATCTTTCGATATTCGGGTTGAATCCAAATACCTTGGGACCAATCGGTGAGCTTGACGGGGAACCGGCACCCATCAGTACCGCTTCGACGATGTCATCCGCATTGATGGCATAAGAAATCGCCTGACGTACTTTCACATTGTCGTAGGGCGCTTTTTTGGTGTTGAAGCCCAGGTAGGCAACAGAGAACGACTCTTCTTCCACCAGTGTCAGGTTGTCCTTACTGCGAACCGTGTCTTTGTCGATAGGTTCAAGGTCATAACCGATATCGATTTCGCCGGTTTCCAAGGCGATGGCACGGTTAGTGCCTTCTGGAATATTACGGAAGACAACGTTAGGAATTTCCTGTTTGCCACCGTAGTAATGATCGAAGGCTTTCAGCGTGATGCGATCACCCACAGCCCAGTCAACAAACTGGTATGGGCCGGTTCCCACTGGTTTCTGGCCATAGCTGTCACCCGCCGCTTTAACGGCTTTCTCATTCAGAATGGACGCAGCAGTGTGCGTGAGATGATAAAGCAGAGGACCAAAAGGCTCTTTGGTGATGACGTTCACCGTGTAGTCATCAACCACTTCTACCGTGCTGATGGAGTTGACGATATGAGCCACCGTTGGCGAAGCGATCATGGCTTCCAGTGTGAATTTAACGTCAGATGCCTTCAGTTCTTCACCATTATGGAATTTGACACCTTTCCTCAGCGTAAACTGGGTGGTTCTGTCATCCAGACTTTTCCAGGATTCAGCCAGACCAGGCACGATATTCATGTCCTTGTCTGTCTCAACCAGCTGGCTGTAAATCTGAACCGCCACCCGGGAAGAAGGCTGGTCATTGGTGGCATGGGGGTCAAGGGTTTTGGCATCCGCACCCTGGCCAACCACCAGGGTGTCTTTCATCTTGACCGCTTCTTCTGCTCCCCCGCAGGCGGAAAGGACAACTGCCATGCCGACGGCTATGGCAGCCTTTACTGCTTTTATCATCACTAAGCCCATCAATATTTCTAATTTATGATATGGAACTACTAACTATATAAGCCTGGTGCATGCTTATACGCCAGTCGTCGTGTTGCCGGGCTCCTGGGCTTTATCAGTAGCCATTCAAGAATTGCCGATATACCTACACGACTGCTTATAAAGAAAATTCAAGAAAAAATACCGCCCGGCGAGTATAAAATAAGATTTTTTTCTTAATATTGATTTAAATCAGATGTTTGTCTTGATCAGGGGCTTTCTTTCGGCAGCCATTTGCTGAGAGGTTCGGTGTGCATTCCCAAGCGGAGAGAATTGCAAAAGTTATAAAAGCCTTGAACCACAAAGAGACGAAGGCACAAAGGAAATCTTTTTTGTTTGCTGAGCGTAGCTCAGGCAAACCCGGGAAAACCTTTGTGTCTTCGTTAAGGAATTGTCCCGAAATAATTTCGACATTTTAAACTCGATCTCCGTTCATCCTGAGCTTGTCGAAGGGTGATTGGCACAATACATGAGGCCGGAGTTCACGACCTTCGACAGGCTCAGGACGAACGTAGTTTTGAAGCTCAGAGATGTGCAAATTATTCCGGGGCAATTCCTAAGAAATCACGGACGGACTGTAGTCAAACAAAAAGCGGTCAAAAGAGTCTTCAGTATTGTCAGAAACCCTCAGGAGCGTGGTTTTTACATTCTCAAGATGTTGCCACATGGCATCCCGTGCCGCTTCCGATTTGCGCTGGGATAAAGCCTCAATAATCCTTTCATGATCGCTCACCCACTCTTCAAGATAGTCTACCTTGTCAATCCATTCATGGAGACGTTTCCACATGGCGCTGTTTTTGCGGATGTCCCACAGTTGCTGAGTTAAGGTCACCAGTACACTGTTCTGGGTGGCTTCCGCCACGGCAATATGAAACAGCTCGTCACCCTTGCCACTGTTAATGCCCTGGCGAATTTCCTTTTTCTCCAGTTCGAGAGCCGCTTTCATGTTTTGCAGGTTGGACTTATTCAGCTGGGTTGCCGCAAATGCAGCCACATGGCTTTCGATCAGTTGCCTTGCCTGCAGTAACTCAAATGGGCCAACGTCATTGGCACTGACGAGATCGTGATCATCGGATGCGGAGGCAGGCGGGTTACGTTCACTGGCGATAACATGAATGCCTGAGCCTTTACGCACTTCAATCAGGCCTTCCAGTTCGAGCATAATCAGCGCTTCACGTACAATAGTGCGGCTGACATTGAGCGTGGTTGCAATATCCCGTTCAGCCGGCAGGCGGCTGCCTACCGCGTAGACACCATCAATAATCTGCTGGCGGATATCACGTCCAATTTTCTGATATAGCCGCTTGGGTTCTGACAGGACAAGCATTGGGTTTTGTGCCACTTTTTGAGTCTGTTGGTTTATTTTATACCGCAATACCCGAGAAGTATTGCGGCAGGGAATCGGCGTGCCAACTGTTGAGCTAACTGTTTAGCTAAAAACGTTATTTCGCTCCAGTTGCCACTTTCAACCACCGATTCAGGTACCAGCCAGGAACCACCTACGCACAGAACATTATCCAGTGCCAGATAATCCTGGTAGTTTTCCGGATTAATGCCCCCGGTAGGACAAAAGGTCACCTGAGGAAACGGGCCAGCCAGAAATTTTAACATAGATTGCCCGCCTGCGACTTCTGCCGGGAACAACTTCAATACATCAAACCCATAATCAAGGGCCTGCATAACCTCTGACGGAGAAGATACACCCGGCAATAACAGGATATTTTGCTCTCTGGACGCCTTAAGAAGCGCAGGGGTCGCACCCGGAGAAATAACAAAATCGGCACCGGCCTGATGAACCGCCAGTAATTGTTCCGGGTTCACCACCGTACCGGCACCCACCAGACAGTCAGGCATCTCCTGTTTAATCCGTTGAATCGCAGCAACGGCACACTCGCTGCGCAGGGTCACCTCAAATACCGAGATACCGCCATCGTACAGGGCCCTGGCCATGGGCAGGGCCTGGTCAATGGTATCGATCACCATCACAGGCATGACGGGAAAAGCACGGTTTAAAACATCACGGGCGGTTAACATGGCTGTGTTTGTTCCATTAATCGGGAGGTAACAGATGTGGGGATGATAGCGCCTTTGTACTGTATGACACTTGCCGCCAGACGGTGGGCAAAAGCGGCGGCGGCTTCCGGTGCATCACCTGACATTCTGCGGGCAAGATAACCACCATTGAAGGAGTCACCGGCAGACGTAGTATCTACGATCTGACGGACAACTGAGGCAGGTACAAAAGACAATGCCTGGTTAACCATGATGCTGCAGCCATCACCACCCTGTTTAATCACCACTTCAGGAATAGCAGACAGTCGATTCATGGTGTCGGTAATAGACTGATCACCAAACAGTGCCTGCTCGTCATCAAAGGTAACCAGCGCGATATCGGTTAACGCAAGAAACTCGCTGGTCACTGACTGAGCCTGCTCCCTGGACGACCAGAGACGTGGCCGATAGTTGCTGTCGAAAGCGACCTTTGCGCCTCGCTCTCTGGCTCTGGTCAGGGTTTTTTTCAGCAGTTCCCGGCTGCCTTCATCCAAAATAGCCAGACTGATACCCGACAGATAGTAGAGGTCGAATGATTCCGCCAGTTCAGAACGCTGGGCCGGTGTAAGACCATGGCTGAATAAAGCCCTGGCAGCAGAATCACTTCTCCAGTAACTGAAACTGCGCTCTCCATAGGCGTCCAGTTCAATGGCGTACAGGCCCGGTACTTTTTCGGGTAGCCGTGAAATCCATTGGCAATTGATATTCTCACTCTGAAAAAAATCAATCATGCGATCACTGAAGCTATCTTTGCCAATGGCGGTGATATAGCTGGTATCAATCGCGTGTGCTGCGGTTCGGGCTATATAGATAGCGGTATTGAGCGTGTCACCGGCAAAGGCCTGTTTGAACAGGCCATTCTCTGCGGGTGACAGCTCCACCATACACTCACCAATACAGGCGACACGCACAGCATGGGCTGTCTGACTGGTCATTACAGGCTCCGTTCAATGCCCATCATCAGGCCACGAAGTTCGGCAAGGCCACGCATACGGCCAATGCAGGAGTAGCCCGGGTTGGTTTCCTTGTTAAGATCGTCCAGCATCTGATGACCGTGGTCAGGACGCATGGGGATCATAAAATCTACCCGACCTTCAGCCTTACGACGACGCTGCTCCATCACCAGTGCACGAGTCACGTCATACAGGTTAGCCATGCCTTCCAGATGGTTGGCTTCATAGAAACTGCCATCGTCTTCCCGCTCCACACTGCGCAGGTGGACAAAGTGAATACGGCTGCCGAGACGCTCAACCATACCCGGCAGATCATTGTCTTCCCGTGGGCTGAGTGAGCCGGTGCAGAAAGTAATGCCGTTATATATGCTATCTACCGCCTGGGTAATACGAATATAGTCGTCTTCAGTGCTGGCAATGCGTGGCAGACCCAGGATCGCCCAGGGTGGATCATCCGGGTGAATGCACAGACGTACGCCAGCTTCTTCCGCTGCAGGTACGATTTCACGCAGGAAAGCAAACAGGTGCTGACGCAGGCCTTCCGCATCAATGTGCGCGTAGCTGTCCAGTGCCTGCTGGAACTGCTCCAGAGTGTAACCTTCTTCTGCACCGGGCAAACCGGCAATCAGGTTTTTGGTCAGGCGCTCGATATCTGCTTCGGTCATGGTCGCAAAGCGTTCTTCGGCCCTGGCCTGCTCTTCTTCGCTGTAATTCACTTCCGCCCCCGGGCGCTTCAGAACATACAGTTCAAACGCCGCGAACTCGTAGCGGTCAAAGCGAAGCGCACGACTTCCGTCTTTTACTTCATAAGCAAGGTCGGTACGGGTCCAATCCAGCACTGGCATAAAGTTGTAGCACACCACATCGATGCCACAGGCACCCAGATTGCCAATGGTCGTGGCGTAGTTTTTCAGATGACGTTCGAAGTCACCGGTCCGTTTTTTGATGTCTTCGGAGACCGGCACACTCTCAACCACCGACCAGCGCAATCCGGTAGAGTGGCCTTTTTCCTCATCCCACTCAATGTCCCGCTTGCGCTTTTCAATTTCCTCAACACTCCATACTTCACCGTTGGCAATGTGATGCAGTGCCGACACAATACCGGTGGCTCCGGTCTGCATAATGTCACGAATGGTGACCGGGTCTTTAGGGCCGTACCAGCGCCATGTCTGTTCCATGATGTTATCCTCTCCCGGGCAGAAGCCGTTTATAGATCATTGGTTAAAGGGTTTGTGCCAGCAGTGCCATTGCCTGTTTGGCACCGTGCTCGCGGATTGAGTGGTAGGCTTTAGTCACTTCCGAAACGAATCGTTCATTCTTCGCCAGGGCCGGATCAAACACTGCATCCAGCGCCAGGAATGCCTTTACCTGCTGTTCAGGATGTTCCTGATGTTGGCTTGCCGTGGCCTTTAACTGCTCTGCCATTGGGTCACGCACATCGATGTCATGGCCCTGCTCATCGGTTCCCGATACGTAGTGCATCCAGCCGGCAATGCCCAGTGCGATGGCGGCAAATGCCTTATCTTCCGCCAGCAGGGTTCTGGCAGAATTCAGCCAGCGCTGAGGCACTTTCTGGGAACCGTCCATGGCGATTTGCCATGTCTGGTGTTTCAGGCCCGGGTTGGTAAAGCGTTCAATCAGCTTTTCTGCGTAGCTGGCAAAGTCGGTAGGCTCCGGCATCTCCAGCGTGGCGGCCGCTTCATTATTCATGTAGTGACGGGTCACTTTGACAAACTGCGGATCCTGCATACAAACGTCGATGGTTTTGTAACCAGCCAGATACCCCAGATAAGCCAGAATGGAGTGGCTACCATTGAGCATGCGCAGCTTCATCTCTTCATAAGGCTGCACATCGGCGACAAACATGGCACCGTCTACGTTGTCCCAGGGTGGACGCTCCAGGGTGAAATGGTCTTCAATCACCCACTGGCGATAGGCTTCGGTAACAATGGCTCCTTTGTCGTCAGTGCCCAGATAAGCCTGAACATCGGCAAAGCTCGCTTCTGTCATCGCCGGCACGATGCGGTCGACCATGGTGCATGGGAACGCCACCTCTGCACGAATCCACCCTGCCAGCTCCTTGTCCATGGCTTCTGCCATCTGGATCACCGCTGCCCGGGCACGTTTACCATTGTCTGGCACGTTGTCACAGCTCAGAACGGTAAAGGGCGCAATGCCTTTTGCACGACGTTGATCCAGTGCCGTAACGATCAGGCCAAGGGCTGATTTCGGATTTTGCGGGTTGGCCAAATCGTGGGCAATCAGGGCGTTATCCAGCATCAATCTGCCGGTAGCGGGGTTCAGACAATAACCTTTCTCGGTAATGGTCAGAGAGACAATACGGGTAGTGTCAGCTCCCATAATGTCCAGCAGAGGACGTCGATCGTCTTCTACAGCAAGGGATTGCCGGATAGCCGTTGCCAGCTTCACCGTGCGGGAACCATCCGGATTCATTTCCGTGACGGTGTAAGCGTTGTCCTGACTTTGCAGGTCCGCGACCAGCTCCTGACCACCAAAAATATTGGCGGAACAAATGCCCCAGTGAAACTCGCCGGTGGCAGCCATCGCTTCATGGGTATAAAGCGCCTGATGAGCACGATGGAACGCACCGAGGCCAATATGCACAATACCGGCGCTCAGCTCCGAGGTGTCGTAGCTGTTGGCTGCAATTTTGTCGCTGTTATATTGCTTATTAATCATCTCCATCCCCTCACAATCGGTAAGCTTTCCTGGCCAATCCACTGGTTAACTGGTGAGCCAGTTCCAGCGCTTCTTCTTCGGTAATGCGATGCTCACATACCAGTGATGCCAGGAAGTTACAGTCCACCCGACGGGCAACATCATGACGGGCAGGGATGCTCAGGAGCGCACGGGTATCGTCGTTGAAACCCACGGTGTTATAGAAACCGGCGGTTTCTGTCACCATGCGACGGTAGCGCATCATGCCTTCCGGACTGTCGTGGAACCACCAGGCGGGACCCAGCTTCAGAGCCGGATAATGACCCGCCAGTGGTGCCAGCTCGCGGGCATAGACATCTTCGTCCAGAGTAAACAGGATAATAGTCAGGTTCGGATCATTCCCCACTTCATTCAACAGCGGACGCTGGTTGTGAACAAACTCCGCCTTCAAGGGAATATCCGCCCCTTTATCCGCACCAAAACGTGCCAGCAGGCTTTGGTTGTGATTGCGGTAAACACCGCAGTGAATCTGCATCACCAGGCCGTCTTCCTGTGACATGCGGGCCATTTCAACCAGCATATGGCCACAGAACTGCTGCGCTTCTTCCGCAGAAATCTCTCCGGCCAGTGCTTTCGTCAGAAGTAACTGACAAGTGTCTTCTGATAGAACCGTGGTGTAAGGCGTTGGATAGCTATGATCAGTGGCGGTAGCACCGGTGCTTTGGAAAAACGCCCGACGTTTGCGTAATGCCGTCAGATAGTCAGACCACTGATGGACATCTTCACCGGTCTGCTCTGCCAGCAATGCCATGTGGGCGGCGAAATCAGGATGATAGGGATCTGTTACCGAGTCTGGGCGGAAGGTCGTGATCACACGCCCCTGCCAGTCACTGGCATTGATTTTCAGATGGCTTTGCAGCGTATCAACAGCGGTTTCTGTGGTCGCCAGCACGTCAATATTGAAGCGCTCATAAAGGCTGCGAGGCAGAAATGCTTCGGTCTTCAGCTGAGCATCAATATGATCGTAAATCGCTTGTGCTGTTTTGCTGTTTAACGGCTGATCAACACCAAGCACTTCGGTCATGGCGTGGTCCATCCACATACGGGTTGGGGTGCCACGGAAGAGAAAGTAGTTGTCGGCAAAAATCTGCCACGCTTTGCGCGGGTCCTGCTCAACCTTTATGGACGGGTCTTGACTCTTGATACCAAGGCTTTCCAGGGAAATACCCTGACTATGTAACATCCGAAACGCATAATGATCCGGCTGAAGCAACAGTGCAGCAGGGTTGCCGAACGGCTGATTGTCTGTAAACCAGGCCGGATCGGTATGACCATGGGGGCTAATAATGGGCAAGTGTCTTATTTCCTGATACAGGGCACGTGCAACACTGCGGGTGCTGGTATTTGAGGAAAAAAGACGATCCGGATGAGGCCAATAGGGTTGGTTGGACGTTTTGTTAAACATTGTATTACCGGCTGACCTTCAGGTTGCTAATGTGATTTAGGACTTTTATATCAGACGTGATCAAATTGGATCAACCAATTTTGCAGTAAACTGGAAAGGATTTGACCTGAGGCTTGTTTGCTGATTAATGCCAAAAAAACAGAGTGCGTTGGGGTTAAGTTTTGATAATTATGGCGTGGGTATTGACCGTTTTTGCCGTTCTATTCTAGCATAACAGGCAATTGGACTTACAAGAACAAGAAAAATGACTCAGCATATCCCAGGAAACAGGTTCGGTATTGATTTTTGGTTTGACCTATTGGTCTGAAACTCTTCACAAAAAGAACTGCTATTTACCACTCTCCTACTCTCAGACCGATCAGAGCCCGGAGTACCAAAGGTTTTAACCAATATTACTGGCTGTTAAATGGAGCATAAAATGACTGCTTTCTTATACCCACACGAAACCAGAACCCGACGCATCATCGACATCAGCGGCATTTGGAAATTCCGTGCCGACACGAAAACGGAAGGTCGCACCAACGACTGGAAAGATGGCCTGACTGATACCACGTTGATGGCCGTTCCCTCCAGCTACAATGACATCACTACCGACAAGGCACTGCGTGATCACTGTGGTGATGTTTGGTACGAAACTGAGTTTTACATTGCCGAAGAATGGCAGGATCGTGATGTATTCGTCCGCTTTGGCAGTGCTACCCACCGTGCCATTGTTTATGTGAATGGTGTGGAAGTCGCGAGCCACGATGGCGGGTATATGCCTTTCGTCGGTCAACTGAACGACGTTGTTCGTTTTGGTGAAAAGAACAAAATGGTGGTCGTGGTCAATAATGAACTGAGCTATGCCACCATTCCTGCTGGCAGGGTTGCTACCCATATGGACGGTACCAAAGAGGTCAAGCCGTTCTTTGACTTCTTTAACTATGCCGGTATTCACCGTGCCGTTAAGCTGATGGCGCTGCCCAGGAGTCGTGTTGATGATATCACGGTCACCACTGACTTCGACCAGAGCCTGGGTAAAGTGGATTACCAGGTCAGCGCGATGGGCAGCGGCGACGTTTCGGTCGAACTCCTGGACGAGGACGGCAAGGTTGTTGCCAATGGTGAAGGCGCTGAGGGCTCACTGGAGATCGACAACGTTAAACTGTGGCAGCCGGGTAATGCCTACCTGTATACGCTGCAAGTCAGCATTAACGACAATGGCCAATTGGTTGACCAGTATCCACAAGCCGTCGGTGTGCGTACCGTTAAAGTTCAGGGTACTCAGTTCCTGATCAATAACGAGCCCTTCTATTTCAAAGGCTTTGGTAAACACGAAGATTCCGATATCCGTGGCCGTGGTTACGATGCTGCGCTGAACCTGCGTGATATGGAGCTGCTCGACTGGATCGGTGCCAACTCCATCCGCACCTCTCACTATCCGTACTCTGAAGAGTTTATGCAGCTGGCCGAGCGCAAAGGTCTGGTGGTCATCAATGAGACGGCTGCGGTTGGCCAGTTTGATGCCTTGATGAACTTTGTGTCTGCCGGTGCCGGTGGTGCTTCCCAGTCCAGGTTCTTTGACCGCCCTGTAGTACAAAAAGAAGGCATGGTTGCCCATAAAGAAGCCATCCGTGAACTGTTCCAGCGTGATAAAAACTATGCGTGCGTGGTCATGTGGGCCCTGTCTAACGAGCCGGATACCTCCCAGGAAGCCTCTGAGCCTTACTTTAAAGAGATTTTTGAATATTCTCGTGAGCTTGACCCTCAGAACCGTCCGCTGACCCTGATTAACTTTATGATGGCACCATACGGTATATGTCGTGCAAGCAAGTTTGCCGATGTGATCTGTCTGAACCGTTATTACGGCTGGTACATGATGAACGGCCTGGAGCAGCGCAATGCCGCCAGGGTGTTTAGTCAGGAGCTGTCAGGCTGGGCCAATGAAGGCAAGCCAATCGTCATCACCGAGTACGGCGCGGACACTGTTGCCGGCATCCACAAACTGCCCAGTGTGCAATTCTCTGAAGAGTACCAGTGCGAGTACCTTGATCAGCAGCATGAAGCCTTTGACGGGTGTTCTGCAGTGGTTGGTGAGCAGATGTGGAACTTCGCGGACTTCCAGACCTGGGAAGGTTTCCTCCGGGTTGATGGTAATAAGAAGGGGGCATTTACCCGTACCCGTCAACCCAAGATGTCGGCCCATCACCTGAAACGTCGCTGGGATACAATCAGTGACTTTGGTTATAAAGAATCAATGGATAAGTAACGACATAAAATTACCGACATTTTTATTCAAAGGGCGCGTTCCAACGATCTCGGGGATGTCGAAACAACCGTAAAAATGGTCTCGTTATAAGGTCGGTTCGTATGCACTTATTGGGTATAAGAACCGACTCCACCGTCATCCCCTGTTAAACTCACATAATTCCGTAGAGAAACCGGTTCTTCCACATCCTGAAGGTCCGGTATGCATTCCCATGCAGACTATTTTCGCTCAGCCTACGGGGGCTGTCGGGTATTAGCGCATTTATAGTACTCCGGCAGCCATTCCCCGGGGACTGATCACTTTTCACGTTTTTCTCACTGGAAGTTTTTCGGACTTTTGATCCAGAGGTGCTATCTCGTTATCTGAAATCATTCAAGAGCTATGATCAAATGAAAGCTTTCTGATTATGTTCAGTCCCGTGCCCGTTTAGCAGCCACTCACACAAGTGCTCTTCCCCGGGTTCGGGTAAGATCTCTCCACCTTCCATGATCCATTGGGCAGGCATCTCAAACATGTCTGTTTCCAGCTCTTTATCTGTGAGTATCATCAATTGGCAGATGCGTCTGGACATTTCCTTTTGTAATGTTTCTCGCATCTCAGCGGTTCGACCTTTGCGTATACCACCATAAACATGCATGGCGACGCCGTCGTTTAACGTGGCATTTTCCCAAAACATCACGTTCACAAATGTTTCCGGAGCACCTGTGAGGCCGCAATGAACATTCATGATCAAGTTAGCTAATTCAACACGCCTGGAGTTCGGTAAGCTTTTTGGTGTGGTAACAGTGTACAGTGGCATAGTGCTATCCTTGATTTATTTTTATAACGTAACACTGGTGTTGTAATAGCCTTTCTTAAAACGCCCCATCATAAAGCGCATCAGCATTTTCAACATGGTCGATTTACGTTTGGACGGTTTGAATCGATTGACCAAACCCCGCTGAAACTTTTCCGACTCGGTAAAATCACTGGATGCCAAAATAATCTGATCCTGTGTGCAACCGGTAATCTCCTGCCATTTAGCACACACTTCCGACATAAAAGGGTGCCTCCTGGACGCTGGCAGGCCATCTTGCACAGGCAGTTGTACACTGGATGCGGCAGACAACTTGCCAGCCAGATAGGCCTGACCATGGGGCAAGGTTAACCACATAAACACCAGTTTATAGTCAGGACCAAAGTACTTTTGGTATATATCTTTTATGGAGGATTCCAATTGCTTGATTTTGGTATACCCAAGAGAGCCCTCCTGGATAGTACACATCACGCGGATGGACTTCATATCTTCACCTTTCGTGCTTTTCTTATGAAACCATCTTAGAAAGTAAATACTTTGATAGACAGTGAATTGTTTTTTGACCCCCTGAGAATCTGGTGCATAGGAAATGATTGTTGTGATGGGGCAAGGAGTTTGTCCTCCTGCAACGAAAATGTAGTAATCACTCATGGGTGAAATGATCTGGTCCATTGGTATTTTATCGAGCATTGCCAAGCTAAGCAGACGGCACGCTTGGTGCCATCTGCTTGACTGGCTCGTTAGCTACATGTTGACTGTTGCATTTGCCTGGCCACAGAAATGTCTGAACTGTTCTTTGAACTTGCCAAGCCATTTACAACACCTGAATAATCTGATGCTGTTTTGTTTTGACTCAACTTGAAGTTGCCGACTATATCATCAATAACGACTTCCAAGCCCACAACAGCATTGACCAGTTTCTTAGTGAACTCTGCTGGTGCATCTGAAACTGACCAGGGAAGGTTTTGGTTTAGTTCATGAAAGTCAGAAATCTTGTTGAGAAGTTGCAAAATCCAGTTGCTTTCATGCTTGAAAAATACTCGTCCTCTAACGTGGACGACAGAATAATTCCACGTTGGAACGGCTTTACCTGTTTCTTTTTTCGATGGATAAAGATTCGGGCTGATATATGCGTTTGGCCCATGAAATATGAGTAGAGCCTCCTGACCGTCGACGACCTTTTTCCATAACGGGTTCGCTTTGGCAATGTGACTTTGAAGTATTACCTGTTCATTTTCTTGTCTCTGAAGATAAAACGGAATATGGTCTGCATCCAAAGTATTTTCAGCTGAAAATATCAGTGTACCAAGTGGATATTCTTGAATAAAACTGTGCAGTTTACCCAAGTTTACTTCTTTAAATTTTGATGGAATGTGCATATTTACTCTAGGCAGCTAACTGAACTATAGGTGTCTCATTCTCACTATGCCTTTTTTTTGGAACACAGACAAAATAAGTTCATTATCCGGAATTCAGATCATTAGGTATATTTCAGGGCCATTACAATAGGCCAAATTACTCTAAATTATTCAGCCTGTTGGGGCAAATCCAACCAGAGAGTCCGTCCCATGCAACGAACGTTATTCAATCACTTCTATCAAGATACTGTCCGCTGGGGAGATTGTGATCCGCTGGGGCACTTGAATAATGCCGCTTATATGCGACTCATTGAATCCGCACGCCTGGACTACTTTTTTAACATACTGAAGATTGAACTGAAGCCTGATTCGGAGCAGGGATGGGTGATGAGAGGATTAAACTGCGAATTTAATAAGCAGCTTCACTACCCCACACAACTGGAAACAGGTACACGATTCAGTAAAGTCGGAAACAGTAGCGCTATTCTTGAGGCTGCTATTTATCGAAAGGGTGAAGAACAACCGGTCTTTACCGCGAGTGTGCCGAGTGTCTGGTGCAACTATAAAAAAGGCGTATCCGCCAGAATACCCGACACCATCAGAAAAGCCATAAAGGATTACGAAGTCAACGTCGAAGGTCTTTAATCAAGTCCATCAATAATCGCTGTTTTTAATTGGTTATCCAATGCCTTTTATTTGGTACACAGGCAAAATAAGTTCATTACCACGGGATGAAGCCTTACGAAATAATAAGCAGGGTAATTAATCCATGAGGTCAGAAGAACGTATATGACAACCATATCGCCTTTATCAGAAGAACTTAAGTTACGTTCTGGTTCAGTACTCAAAAACCGTATTTGCAAATCAGCCATGAATGAAGCCATCGCCACAGGCAAAGGCGGTGTTGTCAGGCAATTTGAAGTGTTATATAGAACCTGGGCAGAAGGTGGCTCCGGGCTGCTGATCACCGGTAATATAATGGTTGATAAACGCCATGCCAATGAACCGCTGGCCGTGGCTGGTGAAAACTATGATGATTTTCAACTGTTGGAATTATGGGTTGCAGGCGCTAAATCCAAAGGTGGTCAAATTTGGGCTCAGCTCAACCATCCGGGCAAGCAATCGCCTAAATTTCTCAATGACCAACCCCTGGCACCCTCTGCCATTCCTTTAGCGAGCGATATGTTTATCCCTCCTCGGGAACTCACCGAGAGTGAGATTAACGACATTATTCGTCGATTCACTACGACAGCTTTAATCTTAAAAGAAGCAGGGTTTGATGGCGTTCAACTTCATGGTGCCCACGGTTATCTGATCAGCCAATTCCTGTCACCAAACCATAATAAGCGCAATGATCAATGGGGCGGTTCCCTTGAAAATCGCATGAGATTTGTCAAAGAAATTTACGCATCCATCCGGGAGAAGGTGGGTGAGGGCTTTGGTATCGGCATTAAATTAAACTCTTCGGACTTCCAGAAAGGCGGTTTCAGCCAGGAAGAGTCCATCGAGGTATGTCAGCATCTGGATAAAATGGGCATCGACCTGATTGAGGTTTCTGGTGGCAGCTGGGAAAACCCGGTCAACCGACGGGGGGAGCAAAAAGAAAGTACAAAGAAGCGTGAGGCGTATTTTCTGGAATTTTCTGAACAGCTTAAGACAAATGTATCGGCACCCATTATGGTCACCGGTGGGTTCAGAAGTCAGCAAGCGATGGAAGAGGCGATTAATTCCGGCTCAGTGGATGTGGTTGGTCTGGCGCGACCCTTTGTCGTTGATCCCAATCTGGCCAACCATCTACTGACTGGCACGAATTATCGCTCCAGTGTAGAACCCATTTCCACCGGTATTAAAAAGATCGATGATATGGCTATCATGGAAATCAGCTGGTACACCGATCAAATTCGCCGGATGAGTGAAGGTTTGCCCCCTAAGACCAGGGTTCGTGGTGCGTTTTCAGCGTTTAAAGTGCTGTACAACTTTTGGCAACGGGGCCAACAGGTAAAACGTGTTCGAGCATAGTCGACGACTGTCTTTAGCCTGTTACTCAGGCCGGGAAGCCCTTTTTAATCATACCCGGGGCTTCTCTTTTTGCTGATTACTGCGCATCCATATACTGGGCAAACAGATCCACGACCTCTTTTACAATAGGCATTAATAAGGTTTCCGGTTTTACCAGGCATTGACTCTGCCAATAGATGTCATAGGGAAATTCCAGTTTCACCAGCTCTCCGGATGCAAATTCATTCAGGAATAAAGACTCTGGTCCAGCCGTCACATAATCGGAATTCATGACGATGTATTTTGCCATGGTGTAACTTTCGCAAATGATGTCCGGCTCTAATTCGGCATTTTCCAGATACACCATAACCTGTCCGCCCAGGCTGGCGGGTATGTTAGGCGTAATGATTTTGTAGTTCGATATTTCCTGTAAATCTTCGACCTGCCTGCCAACTGCGTCATGACCTTGTCGCACGGCCACCACCAGTTTTTCTGAGGTTTTCAGTGGGGCGACAATATCATCCGGAACATCAGAATGAACAAAGGGGCCAACCGCCAGATCAATCTTGCTTTTTTTCAGCTGATCCAGCAGTACATCAGCCGACATCGTGACGACAGAAATTTTAAACTGATAATCTCTCTCAGCAAAATCAAGCAATACTTTGGCTAACAGCTGCTGTTCGATAATGGGGCCAACCCCCACTCTTACCGTACCGCCCACCATATCCGACATAAGCTCCAGCTGACGTTCAATCACTTGCAGCTGAGCTCTGAGACCATTGCCTTCTTTAATCAGGAATTTGGCGGCTTCTGTGGGCACCATGCCCACGCTATCCCGATTAAACAGTTCGACACCTACTTTCTTTTCAAGGCGGCTGATTTTTTTGCTCAGGGTCGGCTGTGAAACACTTAATATCTCGGCGGCTTTGTTGATACTGCCTACTTCAGTAACCACTTTGATCATGTGAATATCAGATATGTCGATCACGTCATTAGCGCCCTGAACATACGTATTGCTTGTGTTTCAGGCATATTATATGTGTTCCTGTGAAATATACAGCGGTCAGATGTTTAAGTAGTTAACCAAATGAAATCATTAGGCGGGTTATATGACTGAACTTTTATCAACAGCTGATGTCCAACTGTTCAGAAAATGTGGGTCGATCGGTGCCTTACATTGTCAAATTGCGCTTATCAGATGTTTATTATTATGCAAGCTCAGGTTGTAGAACAGGTTTACCAGGGAGGCCATAGAGCAGTGGTCAACCCTCCATCAGCTGACGTTTCTCCCCATATAAGGGCGAAAGCAATCGCTTTTGGCAGATATGTCGGACTTTGTAGTGGAGCGCTAATGGGTCTGGTTTCAGGTGGCCTTATGGCTTATACCGATTTACCCTGTAATTTGGATAAGAGAGTCGGTTTTATGTCTTCAATTATATTGGCAACTGCGAGCATAACTGCTGTGACGGCTGCTTTGAAATGTTCACTGAGCCCCGGTGGTTTTATTTACGAGCAGTACTGTGCCAGTCTTGATGCAGAGGAACGGCAAGTGGCATAAGGCCGCTTGCCACCCTTGATAGTTAATATATATGCCATAACGAAAACGCTAAGTACTCTTATGGGGAATATGACTCATGGTCCATTCCGATACAGCAGTAATGCTCAGTGACGGATTCACCCCCGGGTAATTGAGTAAACTCCGTGCTTACATCCAGTTCACCGGCGACTACAGTGGCATCGTCTTCTGAGAAATACCTGCCAATCAACGCCTGCACTAAATCCGCTGTTCCGGGTGTAAATTTCGACATTTTGATCATGGCGCGGTTACCTGCCGCCAATGCCGATACCAGAGGCGATAAACCTAAAAATAATTAGGGCCTGTTGACGTTTCGTTGCGTGCTCAGCGTATCAGGGCGCTCCTATGACGAGGCGCGGCATAGCAGGAAGAAGAGCTTTTTTTCTGTGCTCTTTGTGCCTTTGTTGTTCAAACACACAACAGTAGCCACCTGAATAGATGGCTAATGCAACAGCATTACGAAAGGGCAGACTTAAACGTATAGACACCCAGTGTCTTTTCGAACTCTGCCCGGGACGTTGCATCACATTCCCCAAGATTCACATTGGCCAGGATGCCATATTTAGGGTCTTGTTTGACATCCACTGTGACAGGCACGGTTGGTAGCTCTTTCATGGCCAGGGCGATGACGCATTTTTCAATTTCCTGCATTTCAAGTTTAGGCTTAAATACCTTGCCAATGGCGGTTAGCGGCAGCTCTTTGACCCTGTGAACGGCCTTTGGAATAGCGGCTTTTTCCTGGATTTCTCTATTGGCAAAGTCTAATAGCTCTTTATCTGAAACCTGGCTGTTATCTGCGATTTGCACATAGCAAACCGGCACTTCACCCGCATGGGCATCTGGCCGACCAACAGCTGCTGCCAAGGTGACGTCGGGGTGCTTGCACATGGTTTCTTCAATCAGTTTTGGTTCAATATTATGGCCACCCCGAACAATCAGCTCTTTTTTACGACCGGTCAGCCAGAAGTAACCGTCGGAATCCTGTCGTGCCAGGTCACCGGAATTGAGCCATGTGTCACCATTGTCGTCAGTGACCCACAGGCCCTCATTCTGATGTTCCAATTGATAACCTAACGATAAATTAGGCCCTCTCATGATCAGTGCGCCAATTTCATCGGTATCGCAAATACGTACTACTTTATTGTCTTTCAGTTCAGCACAAACCATTTGTTGATAGGGGATGCGTATACCAATAGAGCCGATCTTTTTCTTGCCGTGCAATAAATTCAAACTGGATGCGCATGTGGCTTCTGTTAATCCATAGCCTTCCAGAATTTCAACACCGGTAGCCTCCTGAAATGAACGGGCCACTTCTACGGGTAATGGTGCAGCGCCACAGATGGCTGCGTCTAATGACGATAAGTCTTTACCCTTCGTTGGGTAGTTCATCAGGGTCGAGTATACCGTGGGCACACCACTGAATGCCGATACTTTAAAGTGCGCAATGATATCCCAGAAATTCGGAAAAACATCTTCGCCACGGTAGCCCTGTGGCGTGCAGATAACGATAGATGCCCCGATCATCAGCGGTACCAGTCCAGTGACCAGGGCACCATTGACATGGAACAGGGGCAAGCCCCCCAGTATGGATTTATCCGATGTCAGAGTGCTTTGACTCATCATTTGCAATGAGCGGGCATTAAACAGTTCATTAGCGTGTGTGCGACGTGCAATCTTTGGCAAACCGGTTGTTCCGCCGGTACAAAACAGGGATGAAATGGTGTCTTTGGTGAACTGTCGATCAAACATTAATTGATCGGCATGTTGTTTTTTGATGCTTTGCGTAAAGTTGTAATAGGTTTTACCGGCAGGCATGGTAATGGATTTACGCATCCTTCGTTGAATCATTCTGGCGATCGGCCCCGTCAATCCCTGTACATAGTGTGCGATATCTACACCGATCACATGTTCGACACTGGTCAACTGCGGAATAATGGGTTCCAGCTTGGGCCATAAATCAATATTTTTCATTGGATTCATGGTAACCACAGCTTTCGTATTGACAGAATTGATCAGATCTTTAATTTGTTCTGACTCTAATAATGGGTTGATGGCCAATACCTGACAGCAAGCCTCACCACCCCAGATGATGTAATGGGTTTCCGGCAGATTGGGCATGATAAATGCCACAACATCATCCGGGCCCAAGCCAATGGAGTGGAAAAAGTTGGCGGTCTGATTGATATGAGCAATCAATGATCCATAGGTGATGGTATGGGCTGAAGCGTACTCACTGCCCTTCAAAAAAAAGGATAAGGCGGTTTTGCCGGGGCGCAAATGGGCGCTGGTCATAATAGCTTCGTAAGTGCTTTCAAACTGACTCAGGCTTTCATAGGGATAATCTTTTTCCAGCTGCTCTAAATCTTGTAATGATGTTATTTTTATTGGTTCCATTATCTATCGCCTCAGGATTGTTACTGCGATTTTTCGTGCATAGTGCTGATTTGCGTTAAAGAAATATGCTAATGGAATGGGCGGGTTAGCTTAACTGAAAAGGTTTCGGTGCCATTGGCAAGAAATCGAATAGGTGCCTGCTGTTGTGTTTTATGGATTTCTTGTATCTCCCGGTGATCAGCAATGCCCGATAAATCCTGGATCCCAACTGCTGCATGGCATACAGAGGAGGCAATAAAAACTCACCCGCACAATTTTCGACTATGATTGATTTTTAATAAATCATAGTTGTCGGATCAATGATGTTTACAAATGCAGCCGCCTCAGGCACTACTCCTGCAGCAGCCAGATCATCACATGTTGATCATGGCAATGCAGAGAGTCAAGGCTACATCCCGCAGTGTGGAACGGCTTCTTACTTTTCAGAAACTGCATCATTGGAAGAGCGTGTTGCAATTGAGGTAATAACGGTTACCCCAACTGAATTGAGGCTGCTGATTCAACAACAGAATTTTTCTAATGATGTTCATTACCGGCTCGAGGGTGACTTTAGCCTTGACTTTTGCCCGGTGGCCCTGCCCAGGCACCTCACTGTGACGGGCGACTTAAACCTTTCATTATGTGAAGGTCTGAGGGACCTGTCCGGAAATCTCACCGTGGATGGGAGTCTTATTCTTGACGGTCTCATCGAGCTGGAGACCCTGCCCGAGAAACTCTCCGTTGGACGCGACCTTTCTCTTTCCCGTTGTGAGGCGCTGTTGGAGCTGTCAGAACACCTCTACGTGGGGCGACACCTTTATCTCAACAGTTGCCGTGGCCTGAGGAGGCTACCCGATGACCTCCAAGTGGGGGAAAACATTGATCTTGCATATTGCGAAGGCCTGAGGCGACTGCCCGAGCAGAGCCTCAACATGGGGGGGCACATTACACTTAGCCGTTGCACCAGCCTGTCAGCCCTGCCTAACTACATTACCGCGATGGGACCAGCTTCATCGGGTATGATCCGTCATGTCCTAATGGCGGGTACCGGGTTGTCAGATGAGATCATTGACCGTCTGCGCAGAGCGCGCCACGAAGGTATGCATTTTACTATTAGCAGAAGGGCAAGGGAGCCTGAGCAGAAGTTTTCAAGTATGGAACAAGGTCTGGCTTTTTGGGGAGAGTTGTCTGCAACCGATGCTGCAACACCGGAGCTTGTCCTCCGACCTGCCCAGACCGATCACCTTATTGAGTTTCTGCAGCGACTGACAGCCACCGCAGATTACCAGAACATGGCTACTCGTCCTGTTCTGGCCCAACGGGTGATGGCGGTCATGTCATTACTGGCTGGTAATCAGCGGTTTCGGGATGACGCCCTGTATCGTATTGCAGATGCGGTCACTTCCTGTGATGACCGGATAATCCTGGCCTTGGATGACCTGGAAACATTGCAGTTACGGACTTCTGCGGAAACCCTGGCGGTTGAAAAGCATGACCCCGCTGAATTGAAGGCGTTGGCTCGGCAAATGATGATTCTGGAAAAGGTCAAGGCAATCGCCAGATCACATATGCAAACACAAACCTGGGTGGATGAGATTGAGGTTGAGCTGGCGTTCCGGATTGAGTTAAGCAAGTTCTTCAGCATTCCCGGATCAACGCAAAATATGTTATTCCGTGATTGTGCTTGTGTTAACGATGAGGACATTGCAAGAGCTCGCGCCAACATTGAAGAAACCTGTACGGACGCAGCGCTTGAGGCCTTTCTCGCCCATTGGGAACCCTGGCAGAAATTTCAGCGCCCGCTGGCAGTGCCGCCCTTTGATCAACTGAATCCAAGATATGTAGACAGTATTGATGACTGCCCTTTATTTGGTGGAAAAACCGATAAAATGGTTGGGCTGGGTAATGCCCATGTTGATTACGACAGCCTTGTCAGGAGTTATCTGATCAATGGTGAGAACCCGTTCAACCGAACCCCTCTGGACTGGTCGGAAATTGAAAGGCTCATAGAGGAAGTTCACACCCCTGCAAAAAATGAAGACTGAACAGTGCCTGATTGTGACCTGATGACCTGCCACAGCAGACCCGAAAGAATCGGGCCTGCTGTGTTTTTTATGGTTTGTCGCATTCGGCGGTGATGGTAACCGGCCAGCCTTCCGTTTCTCTTGCGATCGTCAAGTACACAACGAATAGTGTGTATTAATAATTATAAAAACCAAGATAGATCAGACTTAAACGTATAACTATCCAGTTCCTTTTCGAATTGAGTTTTGGGGCTTTGTGCAGTTAACGGTGAATACGGGTGCCTGTCGTCCGGTTCATCACATCCAGTGCATGGTATAAATCACCGATATTACCAATACCTCCGGTCTTCTCGGCAAAGGCACAGCAGGCATCCACTTTGGGTCCCATGGATCCGGCAGCGAAGGCATAGCCTCGCATTTCGGTGACAGTAACATCAGTCAATGGTCGTTCACTTGGCTTGCCCCAGTCGACACACACATGAGCGCCATCGGTCAGAATAAGCAGCTCGGCAGCCCCGATTTCCTGAGCCAGCATCGACGCTGTGGCATCCTTGTCGATAACGGCCTCAAAACCTTCAATGTCCGGGCCATTTTTTACCACTGGGGCACCACCGCCGCCACCACAGATAACAATATGGTTGCGATTCAGAAGGCACTTGATGGCATCCGTTTCCATGACTTTGACCGGAGCCGGTGAAGGAACGACACGACGCCAGTAAGCACCATCGGGTTTGATGGTCCAGCCATGCTCTGTCGCCAGCTTTTCAGCGGTTTCCCTGTCATACACAGGACCGATAAACTTCGATGGATCGGCAATAGACGGATCATTGGCATCCACCAAAACCTGGGTCACCAGCGTGGTCACTTCCGCTTGGGGCAGTTCTTTGCGGATGCCCTGCTCCAGCAAATAGCCAATCATACCCTGGGTTTCAGCACCCAGAACATCCATCGGGTATGGCGGGCAGTCACGATAAGAGAGGTTCTGCAAAGCCAGCAGGCCAACCTGTGGGCCATTACCGTGCACAATAACCAGACGATAATTTTCGCTCAGTTTGGCCAGTGACTGGGCAGTGGCGGCAACACTTTTCCGCTGATTTTCACAGCTCATTAACTCGCCACGCTGCAGCAGTGCATTACCACCGATAGCGACAACCAGAATAGGCTTATCCATAAAAGCCCTCGTTATGATTTATTGAGGTTGAATGAGAAAAAATGGCAGCCCGGAGCCGGGCCACCAAAATGGTTGATTAGAATCGGCTGAGGAAGGTTTCGATACGATCCTGATGGAAAGCCAGTGTTTCTTCAGTTGGCACTTCAATATGTTTATGAGTCAGGTAAACCAGCAGGGCCATTTGAGCGGTCAGGCGGTTTTCCGCTTCGTCAAAGATCACGGAGCGTGGTCCATCCATGACTTCCCTGGTGCACTCGCGCTGGTCATTGGCAGGCAGGCAGTGCATGAACATGGCATTTTCACCGGCCTTGGCCATCATCTCTTCAGTCACTACATAGTTGGGAATGAAGGTAGCCAGACGCTCTTCTTTTTCAGCTTCCTGACCGAACCAGTAGAAGCTGTCAGCAACAATAATGTCACAGCCTTCTACTTCGTTGGTGTCGTCAGTCACGGTGAGGCGACCACCGTAGATTTCGCAGTTTTCTTTGGCGATATCCTGCCACAGCTGAGGAGCCTGATACTTCTCAGGGCCAATGTGTTTGAAGTGCATGCCAAATTTGGTGCAGCAGAACATCAGGTCAGAGCAGACGTTAGTGGCATCACCAACGAAGGCAACGGTCAGATCGTCCATTTTCTTGCCTTCAGGCAGGTGTTCCATCATGGTGAACAGGTCGGCCATCATCTGGGTTGGGTGCAGCCAGTCACAGAGACCATTGATAACCGGAACAGTGGCGTGTTCAGCCAGGCCTGCAACCGTTTTATGGTCATCCACACGGGCCAGGATGACATCACACATACGGGAAAGTACACGACTGGTGTCTGCCAGACTTTCTTTCGCTCCCAGGTGGATATCTTTTGGTGACAGGAACAAGCCATGTCCGCCAAGGATGGTGGCGGCGGTTTCAAAGGAAACACGGGTACGGGTGGATGGCTGCTCAAAAATCATGGCAACCGACTTGCCTTTGAACAGTTGCGGAACGGCATTGGCCTTACGGGCTTCTTTAAGCAGGCTCATCAATTCCAGAATGCCTTCCAGGTCTTGACGGGTGTAATCCTGAGTTTTCAGGAAGTGCTTCAGTTCTGGCTTGTGCAGGTTGGTAGCACTGGAAGATGGCAGTTTCATGGTAATACTCCTGGTCTTTATGCAATGCACGCCCTGTTTACCCAGAGCAGTGCATCCGTCTTTTCTTAAAACTGATGGTGTCTCCATCAGCAGGTCTTGGAAACTGAAGCTTAGGAGCACTGTTGTCGTCTGTGCTCTCGTCGTTGAACACACTATAAAATCCCGATATTTATCAGCATTGATTCAGATCAATATTGATAAATATTGATTTTATTTTTAACTCTAATGAGATTTTTTGCATAAATAGCAGCCCCACCAAGACTAAATCGACCGAAAACATCACCTGAAAATAATTTCCACATCTGACCGAGGCTGGATAAAGTCGCAACTGCCAACTGCCAACTGCCAACTGCCAACTGCCAACTGCCCACAAAAGCACAAGCAGCCAGTCTTCTTCTGGCAGCGAATGGCGGGCAATCGGAAGCATTTTTTAAATTCCATAGCAAATAAGAACAATTAAATGATTTAGATCAATATCGAAAATAAGCCGATATTTATCATGTTTATCAAGCTGAAAATAAATCGATGTTTGACTGATCCTGCATTCAGAAAGCTGGCTGATCCCGGTAACTGACTGCCGGATTGAATAATAAGCGGCCAACAACTGCCTTAGAGGGGAATGAATAATGTCCAATGAAGCAACGGGGAAAATGGGATTGCCCAGCCTGACCCTGTTCAGTGTCTGCGCTGTACTGGTGGTTGACGGGCTGACGGCCAGTGCGTCAATCGGTCCATCATCGATCGTCTGGTGGCTTATTACGCTGGTTCTTTTTGTAATTCCCTACGGCCTTATCTCATCAGAGCTTGGCACAACCTATCCCGGAGATGGCGGAATATACGACTGGGTAAAAAAAGCCTTTGGCTTCAAGTGGGCGGTAAGAACCACCTGGTTCTACTGGATTAACGTTGGGCTCTGGATGCCTGCGGTATACATCATGTTTGCTGGTATGTTTGCCGAGATGTTCTTTCCGGACCTTGGGCTCTGGTGGCAAATCCTGATCTGTATTGGCCTGACCTGGCTGACTATCTGGATCTGTAATATCTCTGTGGATGCCGGTGTCTGGGTAACCAATCTTGGGGCACTGTTCAAGGTCATTGTTATTGTGGTTCTGGGTGTCGGGGGCTTCTGGTATGCCAGCCAGAACGGTGTTGCCAATGAATTTACCCTGAGCTCAATGATGCCCTCTTTTGATTCAGGCCTTGGTTTCCTGCCGGTCATTATCTTCAACCTGATGGGCTTTGAGCTGATTGCCTGCATGGGCTCGGAAATCAAAAACCCACGCCGGGATATTCCCAAATCCATTCTGATTTCCGCCGCCATTGTCACCGGACTTTATGTCTTCGGAACCCTCGGTATTTTGCTGGCATTGCCAGTAGAAGAGATTGGTCTGGTTGCTGGTATTGTCTCCACTTTGAGAACGCTATTTGGTGACGGTGCTTTTGGCCAATTCATGGTATACGGCATTGGTTCTCTGGCGCTGTTAACGTTCATTGCCAATATGACCACCTGGACGATGGGTGCCAGCCGTGCCGCCATGGAAGCTGCGCAAGCGGGTGAACTGCCGGAATTTGTTGCTAAAGAGCATCCGGTACACAAAACTCCGGTGGGTGCGAACATGATTACCGGCATGGTATCTACCGTGGTCATTCTGCTCTATGGCCTGACTTCCGGTGAAAGTGACGAGCTGTTCTGGTCAATCTTTGCCTTCTCGTCCTGCATCTTCCTGCTGCCTTATCTGTTTATGTTCCCGGCGTTCTTCAAACTGCGTGTCAGCGACCCTCACAGAGAACGCCCTTACAAAGTGCCCGGAAGCATAGCCGTTCAGGCCGTACTCAGCACCATCTGCTTCCTGTTTATTGTTCAGGCCGTTGTTCTTTTTGTCTTCCCGGACATCGGCAATGGCAATGTTGACTGGAATTACTCCCTGCCTGTCGCCCTGGGTATCGCCATCACGATTGGTATTGGTGAATGGATACTGGGCACAGCAGCCAAACGCATGCAAGTGGCCACCGCCTGAGCAATCCAATGTTTAATGACTCAATTGTTGTAACAATAAAGCAGTAAGGAAAATACAAATGAGCAAGTCTTGGGAAAGTACTCCAAAACACGACGGTTTTCGCATGCCTGGCGAGCACGAGCCCCATGCAGAAATGTGGATGGCATGGCCAGAGCGGACGGATAACTGGCGTTACGCCGGTAAGCCAGCGCAGCAGGTGTTCGTCAATGTTGCCAAAGCCATTGCCGAAGTGACACCTGTGACCATGGCCGTGTCTGCCGCACAGTATGACAACGCTCGCAGAATGCTGCCAGAGCATATTCGCGTGGTGGAAATGGCCACCAACGATTCATGGATGCGTGATATTGGCCCAAGTTATGTGGTGAATGATCAAGGTGAACGGCGTGGTGTGGACTGGGAATTCAACGCCTGGGGTGGCCTGGTTGACGGGCTCTATTTCCCATGGGATAGGGATGACCAGGTGGCCCGAAAAATCTGCGAGATCAACCGTGATGACCATTACCGTGCACCATTAATTCTTGAAGGTGGCTCCATTCATGTCGATGGTGAAGGCACCCTGTTTACCACCGAAGAGTGTCTGCTCCATGAAAGCCGTAATCCTCATCTGAGCAAGGCTGAGATTGAAGAGATTCTGGGTGACTACCTGAACATCGAGAAAGTGATCTGGATTCCACGGGGTCTTTATAACGACGAAACCAACGGACATGTGGATAACCTGATTCATGTGGTGCGTCCGGGTGAAGTGATTCTTTCCTGGTGCAGCGATGAGAACGATCCCCAGTATGAGATCTCTCAGGAAGCTTTCCGGGTGCTGTCTGAAGCAACAGACGCCCGTGGTCGTCAACTGAAGATTCATAAGATGCATATTCCCGGCCCACTGTACATTCAGGAAGATGAGGCGGGTGGTATTGATATCTGTGAAGGCATGGAGCGCAGCGCCGGTGAGCGTCTGGCCGGTTCCTACGCTAACTTCCTGATTACCAATAGGCGGATCATTCTGCCACTGCTGGATCCCGCATACGACGAAGAGGCAAAAGCATTACTGGAAGATCTCTACCCAGGCTATGAAGTGGTGGGTGTCGATGCCAGAGAGATACTGCTTGGCGGCGGTAACATTCACTGTATTACCCAGCAGGTGCCTGCGGTGTAAGCCAGTCATCGGGCCAGACGGATCTGGCCCACTATGTTCAATAAAAAGATGATTCAATAAAAACATAACCAGCATGGTGATCCATGAATATTCACCGACGACTGACTCGCAAAGATATTACCCTGTTCACTCTCAGTGCCGTTCTGACGATTGACGGTCTGGCAGCAGCAGCGTCGATCGGGGTTCAATCCCTGACCTGGTGGTTGATTGCCTTCCTCTTTTTTGTCATTCCCTACGCCTTAATCAGCATTGAGCTGGGCACCCGCTGGCCATCCCGTGGCGGCATTGTTCACTGGGTGAAACTGGCTTTTGGCGTGGGCTGGTCTGCTCGCACCAGCTGGCTGTACTGGGTGAATGTTGCCTTGTGGATGCCAGCCACGTTTATCATGATGGCCGGTGTTTTCGCGCAGATGTTCTGGCCAGCAATGTCGCTGACTAACCAGATACTGTTTGCCCTGGTTGCCACCTGGCTGACGGTGTTGATCTGTTGTCTGTCACTGGACACCGGGAAGTGGATTCCCAATGCCGGAGCCTGTTGTAAGATAGTGGTGGTTTTTCTGCTTGGCATTGGTGGCGTGATGACGCTTTATCGCTCCGGGTTAGCCAATCCGATTAACCTGCAAACCCTGACGCCAAGCCTTGATGATGGCTTACGGTTTTTCCCGGTCATTATCTTTTCTCTGGTTGGCTTCGACCTTATTAGCTGCATCGGGGATGAAATAAAAGATCCCGAAAAAGATTTACCGTTTGCTCAACTGATGGCCGTTGGGCTCATTACCATTCTTTACCTGTTTGCTGTTTTCGGCATTTTAGCCGCACTGCCGGTTGAACAGATCGGTTTGATCAATGGCCTGTTGGCCACACTGGAACGGATAGTGGCACCATGGGCTGCAATTGATCCGTCATGGCTGGGCGGTCAGGGCGGCAGCTTTTGCACCATGGATACTAACGGCCATGGCTGTGTTCTTTTTTGTTTTCCCGCTGGGTGCCTATGATCTGTTGCACACCTCATCTACAATACTCGGCCTTTTGCTAGTGATAGGCGTCGGTGAATGGATGCGCAGTAAACGTCAGATACGTGAGGAGAAGTTAAGTGGATGTCTTGCCAGTTGAGAAGGTGGCCAGTGATAAGGCTGGCACACCAAAGGGCAGGCGCTTGCAGGCCAGAAGTCTGGAGCGACGCCGGAAAATACTGAGTGTTGCCCGGGAGATGATTACCACAGCATCAACCCCCAGTCTTTCACTGTACGATATTGCCCATAAAGCAGACATTCCACCCTCTTCCCTATATCATTTTTTTCCAAAGATTGAAGTGTTGCTGCAGGCCCTGGCTGAGGAAGTATTTGACGCCTTTGATGAGTGTGTTTCAAGGCCTCTGCCTGACCAGGAAATTAACCACTGGAGTGATATTGGCTTTATTCTGGAAACACGTATGCAGCAGTATTATCAGCAAAACGAGATGGCCCGTGCATTGATACTCGGGCAACATCTGCATGTTGATATTCTGGTTGCTGATCATCAGCACGATGATGATCTGGGCAGGCAGATCGAGAGTATCTATCAACGTTATTTTGAATTACCGGTGCTGCCCGGGGACTACAATATTTTTGCCATTGCCCTGCAAATAGCCGACAAAGTGTACGCCATGTCTCAT
This sequence comes from Endozoicomonas acroporae, assembly GCF_002864045.1. Lineage (GTDB taxonomy): Bacteria > Pseudomonadota > Gammaproteobacteria > Pseudomonadales > Endozoicomonadaceae > Endozoicomonas > Endozoicomonas acroporae. The sequence goes on along the minus strand of NZ_PJPV01000082.1, from coordinate 543 downwards.
CAGGAATTTGGCAATATCACCCCGACAATGGCCATGGAAGGCTGGAGAGCTGCACGGGCATATCTTGCTTTGTATTTACCGGAAAAGCTTCAGCGAAAACTTCACAGGTAGTTAGCGCTTTTCTGATCCAGCCTGTGATGCTTTACCACGGAAAAAATCAGCGAGCATCTCTCGTGTTTCCACCAGGGGAGATGTATTCCTCAAATCCGCTGCAATGATGGGTGACAGCAGCTGCCCGGTATCTTTATCGAAGTAATCTCCTCTTTCGATATCCATCGATAAACGAGGTTTGTTGCTGACATGTTTACTCTTATGCCCGTCGATATACTGCACAATATCTCTCAGAAAGTGCAGGGTCATGACGATACGCGGAATCAACGCTGACTCTGCCCAGTGACTGAATTTCAGTTGCGAATCGGTATCCGCCCCCCACTGGTCAAAGCGGTTCATCAGTTGGCTTTCCTCACTCGAAAAACCATGGCTGAGTAACTGACGGAAAATAACTTAATCATTAGGTAAACCCCCGGCTATGCCGGGGTGACT